>JAQRMW010000138.1 GCA_028599075.1 Urechidicola sp.
TCAATCATAAATAGATTAAATCCGTCATGTTTTTCTTTGTGATGATTGGTAGAAAAAATTATTTTCTCTCCAGAAGGATGAAAAAACGGAGCCCAATTAGCAGAGCCTAAATCAGTGATTTTTTTCAGATTACTACCATCAATATTGCATACATACAATTCCATATTTGTAGGCATCACTAAGTCTTGAGCTAACAAATCTTTGTATTCTTTAATTTCAACTTCCGTTTTTGGACGTGATGAGCGAAATAAAATTTTAGTTCCGTCAGGAGAGAAAAATGCACCACCATCATAACCTAATTCATGTGTGATTTGTTGTACATCGGTTCCGTCAATATTCATAGTGTATAATTCTAAATCGCCAGAACGTGTAGAAGTAAATACAATTTTATCACCTTTAGGCGATACGGTTGGTTCTGCATCATAACCATTTTCATTGGTTAATTGTGCAATCATATTTCCTTGTAAATCTGCCACAAAAATATCAAAGGTCTCATAAACTGGCCAAATGTATTTGCCACCATGATCTTCTTTTTTAGGTACAATCGGACACGCATCACCACCCAAATGGGTTGATGAATAAACGATGGTAGAATCACCCGGTAAAAAATAAGAACAAGTAGTTCTCCCTTTTCCTGTACTAATCATTTGAGGAATTTTATCACCCTCTAAAACTTCATCAGCACTCATCGTGAAAATCTGATCACATTCTAAGCCCCATGATTTTGTATTTGCTTGAAACGTAATTTTTGTACCATCAAAGCTCCAATAAGCCTCAGCATTATCTCCGCCAAAAGTCAGTTGTTTTACATTTTTTAAATGTTTTTCTGGATGGTAATGAATTTTATCAACAATTTTTGTTGCGCCAGAAGTAGCATCACCTTTGGATTGTTTTTTTACAGTTGATTTTTCGTTAGAACAAGAAATAACGAGCAAAGATAGTAATAGAATATATAGAACTCTCATTGGTAGATTTATTTAGTATTTTTGTGCAAAATTAATTAAACAGATTCATTTATGAAAAATTTATTTATAGCGCTATTTTTTGTGACTATTGGAATGTATTCACAAGAAACAGAAAAAAACCAAATGAAAGCGGATGTTATTTATTTAGCTGATGACAAATTAGAAGGAAGAAACACAGGGTCAGAAGGCGAACAGCTTGCTGCAGATTATATTATAGAGCGGTTTAAAAAACTGGGATATTCTCCAAAAGGAACAGAAGGCTATTTACAGCCATTTACATTTAAGCCAAAAGCACATCCACATGCAAAAGTAGAATTTACAGATTCTGTTGCTGAGGCGACTATTACAGGTAAAAATATTGTTGCTTTTTTAGATAATGGGAAAGAAAATACCATTGTTATTGGAGCGCATTATGACCATTTAGGATGGGGTGAACAAGGGTCTTTGCATAGAGGAGAAAAAGCAATTCACAATGGTGCTGACGATAACGCCAGCGGTATTGCAATAATGTTAAATCTTGCTGCTGAATTAAAAAAAATCAATACAAATAATAATTATTTGTTCATGGCTTTTTCTGGTGAAGAAATGGGATTGTTAGGGTCTAATTATTTTGTAAAACACACAACCATAGATTTGTCTAAGGTTAATTATATGATTAATATGGATATGGTGGGGCGTTTAAAAGAAGACAAAACCTTGGCGGTTTATGGTGTAGGAACCTCTCCAATTTTTAAAGAAACTGTTGAGAATAATGCTGAGAAGAAATTCCATTTGATTCTAAAAGAATCAGGTGTTGGACCATCTGACCACACGTCTTTTTATTTAGCAGATTTACCAGTATTGCATTTATTTACAGGACAGCACGAAGATTACCACAGACCATCTGATGATTCAAATTTATTGAATTATGAAGGGATGCAAGAAATTTCTGATTATGTAGTTGCCATTATTTCTGATTTAGATGATGACGGAAAAATAGCTTTTACAAAAACAAAAAATGAGCAACAAAAAGGCTCTAGATTTAAAGTGACTTTAGGTGTTGTTCCAGATTATTTGTTTGACGGTAAAGGGATGCGTATAGATGGCGTAACAGATGATAAACCAGCACATAAAGCAGGAATTGTAAAAGGAGATGTTGTAATTAAAATGGGCGATATTGAAGTTGCTGAAATGATGGATTACGTTAAATCTTTAGGGCAGTTTGAAAAAGGACAAACTACCAAAGTTGTTGTGATGCGAGATGGTAAAGAAGTTGAGTTAGAAGTAACTTTTTAGCTTCGACTATGCTCAGCTACTAAGGTTATTTAATCTAACGTCAGTTCGTCCCGATGGTTATCGGGAGATTTTCTTTGGTAAAAGAAAAATGTATCGAGAACATTGTAATGACTTCTCGATACATTTTTTATTCGTTCCTCATAAAAACACTCGAAGTGACGAATTAAACAAAATTTAGAAAAGATTTGGTAAAAATAGGAAACATAGAACTCCCAGATTTTCCATTGTTGTTAGCACCAATGGAAGATGTAAGCGACCCACCTTTTCGTGCTTTATGCAAAGAGCAAGGTGCTGATGTAGTATATACGGAATTTATTTCTTCTGAAGGGTTGATTCGCGATGCAGCAAAGTCAATTAAGAAATTAGATATTTACGAAAAGGAACGTCCGGTCGGAATCCAAATATTTGGAGCCAATCTAGAATCTATGTTAAGAACAGTTGAGATTGTTGAACAGTCTAAGCCAGATATTATCGATATCAATTTTGGGTGCCCAGTAAAAAAAGTGGTTTCGAAAGGGGCAGGAGCAGGAATTTTAAAAGACATCGATTTAATGGTTTCATTAACCGAAGCCATGGTAAAACACACCGATTTGCCGATTACCGTAAAAACTCGTTTGGGTTGGGATCATGATTCTATTCAAATTGTAGAGGTGGCAGAACGCTTACAAGATGTAGGTTGCAAATCTATTGCAATTCATGGTCGTACACGTGCGCAAATGTATAAGGGAGAAGCTGATTGGGCTCCGATTGCTGAGGTAAAAAACAACTCAAGAATGCATATTCCTGTATTTGGAAATGGCGATGTTTCTACACCAGAAAAAGCAATGGAAATGCGTGATGTTTACGGATTAGATGGCGCTATGATTGGCAGAGCAACTATTGGTAATCCTTGGTTTTTTAAACAAATAAAGCATTTTTTTGAAACAGGAGAGCATCTACCAGAAATTACAATTGCCGAAAGAGTTGCTATGGCTAAACGGCATTTAGAAATGGAGATTGCTTGGAAAGAAGTTGAGATTGTTGGTGTAATGGAAATAAGAAGGCACTATACAAACTACTTTAAAGGCATTCCTAATTTTAAACCTTACCGATTAAGAATGGTGACTTCAGATTCTGCACAAGAAGTGTATGATGTGTTAGAAGAAGTACAAGAGAAGTTTGGATAAGCCCCTCTTAATCTCCCCGAAGGGGAGAAACGAAATTTAAAAAGTCCTTCCCTTTGGGAAGGATTTTGTATGGGCTTTTACTCCACCACCTCTTTCGTAATTCTACTACTTGCAATTTTAGAAGCGATAAACCCTAAAATGAGAATTGTAAAAAACACTACGGCCACATTATTGATTTTAAATTCTACCGGAAATGCCAATGAAGGTGTAATCATAAACAGACCAAATTGTTTTTGAAGAAATACCAATGCCACTGCTAAAACTAACCCTACAAGCAATCCGAAGAATGTGAGTAAAAAACCTTGTAGTACAAATACTTTTCTAATTTCTTTTACTGTTGCACCTAGATTGTAAAGTGTTTTTAAGTTGCTCTTTTTGTCAAAAATCATCATGATCAAAACACCTACAACATTGAACAATGCAATGATTAATATCAAAGTAAAAATTAAATAGGAAGCTAAATTTTCGGTGTTCAACATTTTGTAAAAAGTAGCATTGAGCTGTTCTCTGGTTTGTATTTTATATCCATCACCTAATTTAGTTTGAAGACTTTTAATGATGTCACCCCTGTCATCAATAGTATTAATTTTTACTTCAATAGCACTAATTTGATTGGATTCGTAATCCAATAATTCTTGCGCTTTAGGGAGCGTTGCAAACACATACTTATCATCCATTTCTTCAGTCAATGCAAAGATGCCGACCGATTGTGTATAAACCGAACTAATATCACTTTGTGTGCTTTTTACATAACCACTACCAGCTTTTGGAACATAAATTTTAAGCGGTTCTAGGTAGTCATTAATTCCCATTGAGAGTCTATCAGAAATTTTATTTCCAATCACTACTTGGTTATCAAATTCAAAATTTATCCAAAAACCAGCAACAATTGCAGTATCAACATTATTGACTTTAATATAGTTTTCTTCAACACCTTTTATGGCTCCGAGATGTGTTTTGTTTTTATGTTCAAGAAAAACACGTTCTTCAACAACATTGGTATAATATGCAATTTCATTTTCAGATTCAAGACTAGATTTTAAATCATCAGTAAATAAAAAGGACTTTCCTTTTGTAGGTGTAATCTTAAAATCGGGATCCGAAGTTTTTAAGAAACTTATACTAAAAGTTTTTAATCCTGAAAATCCGGAGAGTACAATAAACAAAGCCATCGTGCCAATGATAACACCCAAGGTCGCAATAAATGTGACGATATTAATAGTGCTATTACTGCTTTTTGAAAACAAATAACGCTTTGCAATGTACAGCGGAAAATTCAAGTTTTATCTTTTTTGGCGTTTGTCTAGTATATCTGGATTCTCAATCGGATTTTCTTTATCGCCTTTTAAAGCAGATTCAATACCCTCTATATAATCTAAAGAATCATCACCATAAAAATATAGGTTGGGCATTCTTCGCAATTGATTTTTTGTACGACGTGCCATTTCATGCCTAATAACAGCAGTATTAGATGTAATGCCCTTAAGTAACTCGTCTCTTTTATCTGACGGGAAAATACTCAGATACACTTTTGCTTCTCCTAAATCACTTGTAACATTCACCTTACTAACTGATATAAGTACGCCTTTCATCCCTTCTCGAGCAGCTGATTGTAGCACATCTACCAAGTCTTTTTGCAAAACACCTGCAATTTTTTTCTGTCTGTTTGTTTCCATGCTGCAAAAGTAAGCTATATTTGAAAACGTAAAGAGAATTAGGATGAAAAAAATAGAACACATAGGTATTGCTGTCAAGGATTTAGAAAATTCAAACCAACTATTTGCCAAACTTTTTGGAAAACCTCATTATAAAACAGAGACTGTAGAAAGCGAAGGTGTATCAACATCTTTTTTTGATGTAGGTCCGAATAAGATTGAATTGCTACAAGCCTTGAATCCCGAAAGTCCAATTGCAAAATTTATTGATAAAAAAGGAGAGGGAGTACATCATATTGCTTTTGCAGTGGATGATATTATTGCTGAAATTGAACGCTTAAAATCTGAAGGGTTTATTGTGTTAAATGAAACACCTAAGAAAGGAGCCGATAATAAATTAGTAGCTTTTTTACATCCAAAATCTACCAATGGAGTGTTGATTGAGCTTTGTCAAGAAATTGAATAATAATTGTTGTTGGTTTTCCGTTGATAGTTGGTTGAAATTGATTTTTTCAATCGTTTAATTTCGAACCCAATTCGTATCTTGCACAAAATTCCAAACTAAAATATGTCTAAAGCATTTGAAAAATACCAACAACGCAGATTACGATCTTCCTATTTGTCTGTAGTTGTAAGTGTTGCTCTGGTACTTTTTTTATTAGGATTATTAGGCTTGTTGGTGTTAAAAACCAAAACTATTTCTGACCACTTTAAAGAGCAAGTTGCAATTACCATTTTTTTAAATGATAGAGTAGCCGATGAGGATATTGCTGTATTACAAACAATTTTAGAAAGTCAGGAGTATGCAAAGTCTGTAGAATTTATTTCAGAAGAGGAAGCTGCAAAGTCGTTTAGTGAAGCTATTGGTGAAGACTTTATCGCTTACTTAGGGGATAACCCTTTAAAAGATGCGCTAAATGTATATGTGAAATCTGATTTTGTGACTCCTGAGAAAATGGCTGAAATAGAAAAAGAGCTCACTAAAAATTCAAGTGTATTTGAAGTTTCGTATGACAAACCGTTGATAGATTTATTGACAAAGAACATTAAACGCATTAGTTTTTGGGTATTGCTTTTCAGTATATTTTTCACTTTGATTGCAGTGGTATTAATCAATAGTGCTATTAGACTATCAGTCTATTCAAAACGATTTACAATTAAGACCATGCAAATGGTTGGGGCAACAAAAGGATTTATCCGAAAACCGTTTATTTGGAAAGGTGTAAAACTCGGAATCACAGGCTCAATAGTTGCAATTATTGGAGTTGCAGTTGTAATGTATTATATTGATAAAAATTTACCTGAGATTAAATTATTCGATGATATCCCTATGTTAGGAATTCTATTTGGAGCTGTTTTGTTAACTGGAATAATCATCACATTATTGAGTACATTTTTTGCAACACGCCGTTTTTTAAATTTAAAAACTGAAGAATTATATTATTAGCATGAAGAAAAAAGAATCAAAAAATCCATTTCTATTCGAGAAAAAAAACTACATCATTATGGTGGTTGGATTGGCATTTATTGCACTCGGATTTATATTGATGGGTGGTGGAGGAAGTGAAGACCCTAATGTGTTTAATGAAGAAATTTATAATTTTAGAAGAATACGTTTGGCGCCTACTTTAGTCTTAATTGGTTTTGCAATTGAGATATATGCAATACTCGCAAAACCTAAAAAATAATGAGCTATATAGAAGCTATTATTTTAGGTATTATTCAGGGACTTACAGAATTTTTACCGGTATCATCTAGTGGACATTTAGAATTAGCAAAAGCATTATTTGGTGACCACTCTTTGCCAGAAGAGAGCTTGACATTTACTATAGTGTTACACTTTGCAACAGCCTTAAGTACGATTGTTATTTTTAGAAAAGAGGTTTTGGAAATCTTAAAGGGATTATTTCAATTTAAATGGAATGAGGAAACAAAATTTTCTTTAAAAATCATAGCTTCTATGATTTCAGCAGCTTTTGTAGGTTTCTTTTTTGAGGAAGAATTAGCATCACTTTTTGGGGGTCAAATTTTGTTGGTTGGTTTTATGCTGATTATTACCGCAATGTTATTATTGTTTGCTGACAAAGCAAAAACAACAGATAAAAAGGTGACTTTTGGAAGTGCTTTTGTCATTGGTGTTTCACAAGCCATTGCCATGTTGCCCGGAATTTCACGCTCTGGAGCCACAATTTCTTCAGCAGTATTATTGGGGGTTGATAGAACTAAAGCGGCTAAATTTTCATTTTTAATGGTAGTGCCTTTAATTTTAGGAAAAGTTACCAAAGATATTATGAGCGGTGAAATTAGCTTAGAAAATTCACATTTCGGAGTTTTAGCTGTTGGGTTTATTGCAGCTTTTATTTCAGGATTATTTGCATGTACTTGGATGATTGCTTTGGTTAAGAAAAGTAAATTATCCTATTTTGCAATTTATTGCGCAGTTGTTGGGTCTATCGCTATCGGGTTTGTGTTGTTGAGTTAAAGCCCTATTGTCCTACGGACATTTCCCCAAAAGGGAAAGCTTATTAAAATTTGGAATTTCAACTATTTATGACTGAAGAAGACTATAAAAACGGTCAAGTATTGTTAATTGATAAACCACTGAATTGGACTTCTTTTCAGGTGGTGAACAAATTGCGTTGGGAAATTCGTCAAAAATTTAACATTAAAAAAATCAAGGTAGGTCATGCTGGTACATTAGATCCTTTAGCTACAGGATTGTTAATTCTATGTACTGGTAAATTCACAAAAAAAATTGACACCTACCAAGCGCAAGAAAAAGAATATACAGGAACAATTACAATTGGAGGCACTACACCGAGTTACGATTTAGAAACCGAAATCGACAAAACCTATCCAACAAATCAGATCTCTGATGAATTGATTTTAGAAACAACAAAACAGTTTTTGGGAGAGTTAGATCAAAAGCCACCGATATTTTCTGCAATTAAAAAGGATGGTAAAAAATTGTACGAATTGGCAAGAGCAGGAGAAACGACCGAAATTAAAACACGAAAAATAACTATTTCTGAGCTTGAAATCACAAATATCAATCTGCCAAATATTGAGTTTAGAGTAGTGTGTAGTAAAGGAACTTATATTCGTTCATTGGCCTATGATTTTGGAATGGCATTGAACTCAGGTGCACATTTATCAGCATTGAGGAGAACTAAGATTGGAGATTTTTTGGTTGATGATGCTCAGACTGTTGAGGGTTTTATTGAAGAAATAAGAAAGGATAATTAATCAATGTGGTTTTTATAAATTGAAGTATTTGTCTTTCCGCACTTGATGCGGAATCCAGACGGGTAATTATGGATTCCCGTTTTCACGGGAATGACAGTCTTGTTAAATAGAATAACTTAAAGAAACCGATTATGCCAACTCTCTGTAATCGGAATTTCCCAATCAGATTCTAACTCACCTTTTGTATTAATTAAGTTATTGAAAACAAGTGTTTTCTCTGAAACAGATTTACTCTTTATCAATTTTTTAAAATCTTTCAACTCCTTGTATTGCACAAACTCACCTTGTTTAAAGCATACGTTTAATTTATCTAAAAGTTCTACTTTATAGTCATCTTGTAGTTGTAAAATCAACCGCACTGAATCGTCTATTGCATTTACAGTAATTGAGTCTATAGTTTCATCTACAGCAAGAATTATAAATCGATTGTATTTTAATTGATAAGAAGCAATAATGTCAATTCCATTATCATTCCATGAAGATAAAAAACCTTCAATCTTATTTTTTAAACCTTCAATTTCATTAGGATAAAACTTTCTGTCAGATTGATAAATCCAAATTTTTGAAGTTTCAGGAAGCTTTTCAAAATCGACGAACATACTTTTTATAATTAAAATTTTGTTTTGCAAAAATAGAAACTATTGTTAAAAGGTTTAGTTAGATTAGAATAATTCCTATTTTTACAATCTTCTAAAAAATTATGAGCAGAATACTAATTATAGCGATTATTTTTATCACAATCATTTCTTGTAAGCCTGATGTGGAAAATACTATTGAAGAACCTGAAACAATAAGTCTTCAAGAAAAGGCAACGATTAGTAGTATAGGAATTACCTTGTCTCCTAAATCAAATGAGGAAGTTGCTACTTGGGAAAAATACCAATTAATCGAAACAAAAATGCAGCGTTATCAAAGTATTACAAAAAGTGAGGCGATGCAAAACTCAGAAGAATTATCTCTTTTGATTGAAGATGCTTCTGACACTATTGATGTAAAGATTTTAGATAGACCAGATGTTAAAATGCGTTTCAATGTAATGTATAATCATGCATTAAGATTGAACGATATGTTAACAATTACAAATATTACAGAAGATGAAGTGATGGCTGAGGTAACTCGGTTATTAGATGCTTACTCTGCTCTAAATGATAAGATTAATGTAGTTTTTAAAATTTATGAGTACAAAAACACTTTTGGAATTTATGAATTAGATACAGCAATTTTTGCAGGTAAAGGTAATATGCTTAGTGATGATGAAATGCCTAAAAATGAAGAGTTGATACGCTCAGATAAATCTAAAAATAACCCAAACAGACTACAGCCATCAAATCAAAAAAAGCTTAAAAAGAATGGCAGATTGAAGTTAAAAGAACCTACACAAATTAAAGAAAAACAGTAAATTGTTAATTAATGTTAAGGATGTTATTAAAACTTAGATTATTAGCTATATTGCCGTCACTTAATTAATCAAATTTATTTTTATGAACACTAAATATTTTAAAGTTGGATTGTTATCATT
>JAQRMW010000139.1 GCA_028599075.1 Urechidicola sp.
GCTTTAAAATTTGTCTAAATTTCTTCTCAGAAATTCGGGAACGGAAAATATACTTGTTCTTCATTGTTTCTCAATAATTTACAAAGATATAAATTTCCCTAAACTATCTTGAACCATTATTTTTAATATCCACTAAAAAATCCTAAATTTGCAAACCGTTAAAAATAAGGAATGACTACTGAAAATATGACTAAAAATACTAACCAACTTTCTTTCGAAGATTTTAAAAATGAAATTTTAAATGACTATCGTATTGCTGTTATAAGCAGGGAATGTAGTATTCTAGGTCGTAGAGAAGTACTCACCGGAAAAGCTCAGTTTGGAATTTTTGGAGACGGAAAAGAAATTCCTCAGCTCGCTATGGCTAAAGCCTTTAAAAAAGGTGATTTCCGATCTGGGTATTATAGAGATCAAACTTTTATGATGGCAATTGGCATGCTAACACCTCAACAACTTTTTGCAGGTTTATACGCTCATCCAGACATTAAAGAAGAGCCTTTTTCTGCAGGAAGACAAATGGGTTCTCATTATGCATCTCACAGTTTAGATGAAGATGGAAAATGGAAAAATTTAACCGAACAATATAATATTAGTGCAGACTTATCGTCAACAGCATCACAAATGCCCCGTTTACTAGGTTTAGCACAGGCTTCTAAAGTTTATAGAAATTTAGACGGACTCAAAAAACATCAAAAAAAGTTTTCAAATAACGGTGATGAAATCGCTTGGGGAACAATAGGAAATGCAAGTACAAGTGAAGGTCCTTTCTTTGAAGCTATTAATGCATCAGGTGTACTTCAAATACCAATGATAGTGAGTGTTTGGGATGATGAATATGGTATTTCTGTGCATGCAAAACATCATACAACAAAAGAAAGTATCTCTGAAATTTTAAAAGGATTTCAACGAGATGAAAAAAATAAGGGATTAGAAATTATTACTGTTAACGGTTGGGATTATGTACAATTAATTGATGTTTACAATAAAGCCGCTCAATTAGTCCGTGATGAACATATTCCGGTAGTAATTCATGTTAAAGAATTAACGCAACCTCAAGGTCATTCTACTTCTGGCTCACATGAACGATATAAATCTACAGAGCGCTTACAATGGGAAAAATCTTTTGATTGCAATGCAAAAATGCGTGAATGGATTCTTGATTTTGAATTAGAGAGTAATGGTAAAACACTACGTTTTGTTGAAAATGAAGAAGTTTTAATTAGTATTGAAAAAGAAGCAAAGAAAGAAGTATCAAAAGCCAAGAGAGATGCTTGGAGTGCACATACAGGTCTTATAAAAGCTGAGCAGCAATATGCAATATCACTTTTAAATAATGTGTCAGATAATAGTAGCAACAAACAATTTATTGCTAAAATTACGAATGATTTACAATCAATTAGTGAACCTTCTAGAAGAGATATTTACGACACCGTAAGAAAATCATTTATTTATTTAGTTGATGATAATTCTCCAGAAAAAGCAGCTTTGTTAAGTTGGTATAAGACTGAAGCCGCCAACAAGAATCTAATGTATAGTTCTTTTCTATATAACGATTCTGAAAGTGGTGTGACACATGTAAAAGAAATCAAACCTATATATAGTGACCAAAAGGAAATGGTTGATGCTAGAATTATTCTTAGAGATAATTTTGAAGCCATATTTAACAAATACCCAGAAACACTTGCCTTTGGAGAAGATGTAGGGATGATAGGCGATGTAAATCAAGGCTTTGAAGGCTTACAAAATAAGTTTGGTGAAATACGTATAGCAGATACAGGAATTAGAGAAACCACAATTATCGGACAAGGAATTGGACTTGCATTAAGAGGCTTACGACCTATTGCCGAAATTCAGTATTTAGATTATTTAGTGTACGCATTACAAATTTTATCTGACGATTTAGCTTCATTAAGATATAGAACTTGCGGTAAACAAACCGCACCACTTATTATAAGAAGTCGTGGTCATCGTTTAGAAGGTATATGGCATTCGGGTTCACCAATGTCAATGATTCTTGGATCACTTAGAGGAATTGTAGTATTGGTTCCTAGAAACATGATAAAAGCCGCAGGCTTTTACAATGCACTTTTAAAAAGTGATGAACCAGCTTTGGTAATTGAATGTTTAAATGGCTATAGATTAAAAGAAGAAATGCCCTCAAATTTAGGTGAATTTACAACACCAATAGGCGTTGTTGAAACTGTAAAAGAAGGAGCAGATATTACAATCGTTTCTTATGGATCTACACTTAGGATTGTTGAAGAAACTGTTCAGCAATTAATACAAGTTGATATTGACGTAGAGATTATTGATATTCAAAGTTTATTACCTTTTGATATCAATCACGACATCGTTAAAAGTTTAGAGAAAACAAATAAATTACTAATCGTTGACGAAGATGTTCCGGGTGGTGGATCTGCATATATACTTCAAGAAGTATTAGAAACTCAAAACGGATACCAACACCTAGATAGTAAACCTATAACCGTATCTGCAAAGGCACACCGTCCTGCATATGGTTCTGATGGTGACTATTATTCTAAGCCAAATGCTAGTGATATTTTTGAAGCAGCATATGGCATTATGAATGAAGTGAATCCTACAAAATATCCAAAACTGTTTTAGTTAAAAAAGCTGGTATTATTTTTTCTTGAATTGATTTAAGTATATTTACAATCAATCAAAACAGAAAAAAACCAACATGAATAAATTAGTCTTAACTTTATTAGTATTCGCATTTTCTATTTTATTAACTTTTGCTCAAGATAGAATTATTGATACAGATTCTACAGTAATTACAAAACACCAAACAACTGTTAAAGGCAAAACATTTCCTTACCAAGCAACAACAGGAACTCAACCCGTTTGGGATGAAGATGGCAAAGTAATTGCATCGCTGTTTTACACTTATTATCAACGAACAGACATCAAAGACAATAGCAACAGACCCTTGCTGATTTCTTTTAACGGTGGTCCTGGATCTGCATCTGTTTGGATGCATGTTGCCTATACAGGTCCTAAAATTTTAAATATTGATGATGAAGGCTTTCCTGTACAACCTTACGGAGTGCATTCTAATCCAAACTCGGTGCTAGATGTTGCAGATATCTTATATGTAAATCCTGTAAATACTGGGTATTCTAGAATGATAAAAAATGAAGAAGGAAAATATCCTGACCGTAAAAAATTCTTTGGCATCAATGCCGATATCGAATATTTAGCAGAGTGGATTAACACATTTGTATCTAGAAACAACAGATGGCGCTCTCCAAAATATATCATAGGTGAAAGTTATGGAGGTACTCGTGTTGCAGGTTTAGCGGGCGAATTACAAAGTAGACAGTGGATGTATTTAAATGGAGTAATTATGGTTTCTCCTGCAGATTATTTGGTGTTTACATCTGACGTACCTGTATCAACAGGAACCAATATGCCATATTTTACAGCTACTGCGTGGTATCATAAAATGTTACCCGAAGCACTTCAATCAAAAGATTTGAATGATATTTTACCAGAAGCTGAAGATTTTGCTTTGAATACTTTAATGCCTGCTTTGGCAAAAGGTGGATTCATTTCGGAAACCGAAAAAAATCAAGTTGCTGAAAAAATGGCCTACTACTCAGGACTCTCTAAAAAATCAATTCTTCAAAATAATTTAGATGTAAGCACTTCCTTTTTCTGGAAAGAATTATTACGTGATAATGGCAAAACTATTGGTCGATTAGATTCTAGATATTTAGGAATCGACAAAAACGAATCAGGTGCTAGACCAGATTACAATGCCGAATTAACCTCCTGGTTGCACTCTTTTACACCAGCTATCAATTATTACATCAGCGAAGAATTGAATTATAAAACTGATTTAAAATACAATATGTTTGGGTCGGTGCATCCTTGGGATAGAAGAAATAACAATACCCGCGAAGATTTGCGCTCAGCAATGGCATCGAACCCAAATTTGCATGTCATGTATCAAGCAGGATATTATGATGGAGCTACAACTTATTTTCAATCTAAATATGCAATGTGGCAAATTGACCCTAGCGGAAAAATGAAAGATAGGTTTGAATTTCATGGCTATAGAAGTGGGCACATGATGTATTTGCGCAAAGAAGATTTAAAAAGTGCCAATGACCATTTAAGAGCTTTTATTTTAAAAACAATTCCGGAAGAAGGGGTTGGGGCTAAGTATTAAATAAACATTATTGCATGAAAAGAGAATTTATCATAACATTATTAGTATTGGCTTTTATAAAAAATACTTTTTTGTATTCACAAAATGAAACTGGATTTTATAGTTCTCCACAATTAAAAGATAGTATTTTGATTTCAAATAGTTCTGATTTGATTAGGCATGGACCAACAAATGAAAATGGAAAAGAGTATTATCGACTTGCCCAAGCATTTTGGGAAACTGAAAACAATTCCAATGCAGAAAAAATATTTCGTAAAATAGAAGAATCTGAAATCGAATTATTCAATCAAACGACACTATTCAATTCTGATATACCTGGTGATACAATTCAAAATGTTTTCGGTTACGGTAACTACACCTTTAATTATAAAAATAAAGCAAGTATATATTTAACAAAAATCTTAATTGAGAATAATGATTACAATCAAGCCTTAAACTATTTGACACTTGCTGATAATGAATATTAAGCCAAATTTAATTGTGGCACTGGTCAAAATAGTTATCGTAGACAGATAGATAAATTATATGCTTTATGTTATGAAGGTTTAAATCAAAATGAAAAAGTTATTGAACTTTTATTACCATCTAGTTTATGGGGATATAATTTTAAGGTTCAAGATAACTTAAGAGGGTTATCTTTGATTAATTTTAGGGTGCTAATATACAAATTTTTATTTCTATAATTATAACGATATTCACATTCCTTTAAATGTAAAAAGAACTTG
>JAQRMW010000014.1 GCA_028599075.1 Urechidicola sp.
CTTTAGATACCTAGCAATATTTAAACGCAATGTCTCTAAGCCTTCAGAAGGAGCATAAGATAAATGCGTTGGAGTAGATTCTTTCCAATATCTATTCGAGATAGTTTTCCATTGTTTTACTGGAAATAAATCTAAAGGAGGTAATCCCGGTCTAAATGCAATACTCGTTTTTGAAAAATTATCAGTTGTGATGTATTTGTATTTTTCAAATAAAAGTGCTTTTTTAGAAATTTTAGGATAATTAGATTTTTTAAAAGGGGTATCAATTGTTTCATTTTTTTTAAAAGTTTTTTTTTTTGATATCACATAATATCCATCACCTTGTTTAGAAATCACAAACTTTTCTAGTACTAATAATTCATACGCTTTTAAAACAGTACTTCTAGAAATTTTTAAATCGTTGGCTAGTATTCTTGTGGATGGCAATTTAATATCTAGCGGAATGGTGTTTTTATTTATCTCTGATTTTAAGGCAATATACAGGTTTTGATAGAGTGGTAATTTATTGTCTTTATGCTGTTTAATACCTGGTGAGATGATGTTTGAAATGTTGAAATACATAATTGGTATGTGATAAAATAAAAAATTGGTATGCGCAATATAGCATTATATCCTATTACATTTACCTTGAATTAGTATTAAAAGTAATTATGCAACGAACTACAAGCCTAAAATATTTTGCCATATTCTTCTGGAGCTTAATAACTTTTGTTAGTTGTGGTGAGGTGAAAAAAGTAGTGTTTAAAACACCTGTTGATACCACTTCAAAAAAAATCGAGTTGCAAGTAAAACAAACATATCAGATAGATGATATGGGGGTATATGCTAGCAATGAATTTGATGGAGCACGTTTAAATGGCTTTGAAAAGTTAAACGATAGTACAGTTATTGTTAAGATAACTCCAGAAAATTCACCTATTAATAATAGTGCTTATTACGCTTTTAAAACTTGGTCTACTACAGATTCTATTACAGAGATGTATTATACATTTCAGTACCCAATAGGATACAAAAACAGATATGTCCCTAAAATTAAAAGAGATAATAATTGGTCTATTATAGATTCTTCTAGAATTTTTTTAAAAGACAGTATAGTTACTGTGAAATTAAAAATATCAAAAAAACCGATTGTTGTAGCGGCTCAAGAAATTCACTCTTCTACAGATGTTAAAAATTGGTACAGCAGTTTGGTTAAAGGGAAAGAAAGTTTTATTAGTGTAGAAAGTTTTGGTAAATCTGCGTTAGGAAAAAATTTACCTGTGTTAAATATCGGAATTGGAAACCCATCACAAAAAGATATCATTGTGCTTTTAACAAGACAGCATCCACCAGAGGTAACAGGTTATTTTGCTTTTAAAAGCTTTATGAAAACATTATTGGATGAATCAGAATTGTCCAAAGAGTTTTTGAGCAAATATCATATTCTAGCATTTCCTATAATGAATCCAGATGGTGTTGATATGGGAAATTGGCGTCACAATTCAAATGGAGTAGATTTAAATAGAGATTGGTCTATTTACAATCAACCAGAAATTAAACAAGCTGTAACATATATTGATAAAGAATTGAAAAAAAATAACGCTAAATTAATTTTAGGGTTAGATTTTCATTCTACTTGGCACGATATATTTTATACCAATGAAATAAGAGAAAATACTGCCTTACCAAATTTTATTGATGATTGGTTTACTGCATTAGAAGAAAACATACCCAATTATAAAGTTAACGAGGCATCGAGTAATAGTACAAAACCAGTTTCAAAAGGTTGGATGCTATATGGGCATGGAGCAGTTGGTATTACCTATGAGATAGGAGATGCAACTCCCCAAAAAGAAATTGATTTGATTGGTAAGGTAACTGCTGAACAAATGATGAAAATTTTATTAAAATAACGAAAACAAATATTAATAATTAAATCTAAACTTAAAAGTATGAACAAAAAATTATGTTTTTCGATGCTTATCTTACTACTGTCTAGTGCATTTATTTTTGCACAAAAGTCAGTTACAGGAACGATAAGCGACAATGATGGCTCTCCATTGCCAGGTGTTAACGTAATTGAAAAAGGCACAAGCAACGGAACATCAACAGATTTTGATGGAAATTTTAGCTTAGATGTTGAGAATGATCAATCCATTCTTGAAATAACATCTTTGGGGTTTAAAGGTATTGAGGTTATTGTAGGTGATCGTGCCACAATAAACATTACTTTAGAAGCTGATGCAGAAGCATTAGATGAAGTAGTCATAAATGCTTTGGGCTTTCAGGTAGACAAAAAATCATTAGGATCTACTTATTCTAAAGTTGAAGCTGATGATGCTAGAAGTGCAGGAGAAACAGGAGTAATTAATTCTTTAGCGGGTAAAGCATCAGGGGTTAAGATTTCTAGATCAAATGGCGATCCTGGTGCAGGCTCTAATATCCAAATTAGAGGTGCAAATACTATATCAGGAAATTCTCAACCTTTAATTGTAGTTGACGGAATTCCATTTGTAAATGAAACTGCCAACGGTATTGGCAATACTGCAACAGCTGGGGTATCACAACAATCTCGTTTAAATGATATCAATCAAGATGATATTGAAACCATGACTATTTTAAAAGGAGCTTCTGCTGCTGCAGTTTGGGGTTCACAGGCTGCAAATGGTGTAATTGTTATTACGACTAAAAAAGGGCGTAATAAAGATAAGGTTGACATATCTTATTCTGCTGTAGCATCTTTTGATAAAATTTCTGATAAACATCCATTACAATCTAATTATGGTCAAGGTTCTCGAGGTGTTTGGAGGCAAAATAATTCAAGGTCTTGGGGAGATAAAATTTCTGATAGAACAGGAGGAGAAGATGTTTTTAATACATCTGGTCAGTATTTTGAGGCTTATGGAGGTGGAACCCATTATCCTATTACAACAAAAAACTCTCAAGAAACATTTGTAGATAAAAATTTCGATCAAGTATTTGGTACAGGATACTCTCTTAATCAAAGTGTAAGTGTTAGTGGAGCAGGAGAAAAAGGTGGTATCTATTTAAGTTTTGGTAAATTAAAAAATGAAGGTATTATTAAGAATAGTTTTTATGATAAAATAAATGCAAACTTAAGTGCAAGTTATAGGTTTAATGATTGGTTTTCAGTAAAAGGAAAAGCAAGCTATATTAAAATTAATTCGAATAGAATTCAGCAAAGCTCTAACGTAAATGGTTTGTATTTAGGATTGTTAAGAAATGCTCCTGATGTTGATATTGAAGATTATATAGGTACATATTATGACAATAGTGGTACACCGACTGAAAATAGACAAAGATCATATAGAAATACCTATGGATCTAAAACTAATTCGGCATACAATAACCCGTTATGGACAACAAATGAGTTAAAAAATCCAAATGAAGTAAATAGATATATCATGAATTTGGAGGCAACATTTAAGCCAATAGAAAAGCTTACATTAATTGCTAGAGGAGGGTTAGATAACTATACAGATGTTAGAGAATCATTTTTCCCAGTATATTCTTCTGGTTCAGTTCAAAGTAAAGGTTTATACTCAATTGAGAATAGAGATTTAAAAAACTTAGCTTTTGATTTTATTGCACGTTCAAATTTTGACTTAACTGATGATATAAATTTAACAGCAATGTTAGGGTATGGTCACATTAACAGAGAGAGAGAAACTCTTTATTCTGAAGCTAGAGAATTTCTATTTAATACAAGACTTAAAGATTTGAATACGCTTTCTACCATTGAAAATGTAGAGTCAATTAATTCAAAATCATTTTATAAATCAGATAGATTTTATAGTGTTCTTGGTTTTAGTTATAATGATGTGTTTTTAAATTTAACAGGGGCGTATGAAACTTTTTCATCATCTAGTGAAGGTGTTTTTTACCCTGCAGCAGATGTGTCTTGGGTGTTTTCTAATATGAATGCTTTTGAAGATTCTTCATTCTTATCTAATGGTAAGTTAAGAGCATCATTTGGTCAAGTTGGAATTGCTCCAGCAAGACATCGTTTTGATACAACTTATGAAACATTTACTTATCAAGATTATAGCGACCCAGTTGATATAAGTTATTATGGAGGAGGCTTTAAATTAAATGACGATCAAGGAAATAAAAATCTTAAACCAGAAATTAAAACGGAGTTTGAAGTTGGTACTGATCTAAGGTTTTTTGACAATAGAGTTGGATTCAACTTTACATATTATAAAAATGAAATTAATGATGTTCTGTTAGATGTTTCTTTATCTCCTAGTTCAGGGTTTAACAATCAATATAGAAATGCTGGAAAATTAGAAAATAAAGGTATCGAAATTGATTTTAATGTAGATATAATTAGAAAAGAAGATTATGGAGTTTCTGTTTATGGAAACTTTAATAATAACCAAAGTAAGGTGTTAGATCTTGCAGGTACAGAAGTTGTTTCTTTAGTTGGTGGTTCAATTAGTTCTGTTGCAATCGTTGGGCAACCAATGAGTGTTTTATATGGTAGTAAAATTTTACGAAATGATGATGGATCTTATGACTTAGATGCAAACGGATTTTTACAAAAAGATTCTGAATTAGGAGTGATTGGTGATCCAAACCCTGAATGGAGAGGTGGATTAGGATTGCGAGCAAATTATAAAAAATTGCATTTTAATATTTTGTTCGAGACATCTCAAGGAAATGATTATGCTGAAAGAACTCGTTTTATTTTAGGAAATTTCGGAACACATGCTGATGTAGGTAATGAAGTAACACCAGCAGTAGATGTGCTTGACGTTAATGGAAATGTACATCCAGCAGGAGTACCTGTTAGGGGTAACATTGCTGATTTTGGTGCAGGCCCAGTTTTACTTGAACAATCTTGGTACACAGGTAGAGGAGGAGGATTTGGTTCTTCGCCTATTAATGAACTAGCAATTAACGATGCTTCATGGGTGCGTTTAAGAGAAGTTACTTTAGGATACACATTGGATTCTGAAAGGTTTAGAAAATCAAAATTGGCATCTATAGATTTTGCTGTCACAGGAAGAAATTTAGCAATTTGGACTGATGTTGTAGGGGTTGACCCAGAAATTAATCAAAGTGGTGTAGCTAATGGATTTGGAATTGATTATTTTACCAATCCAACAACACAATCATTTGTATTTTCAATAAAAATAAATTATTAAAATTTAAGATATAAAATCATGAAAAAAATTAAATATATATTTATTGCATTCAGTATTATTTTTACAGGATGTGACTATGGAGATCTAAATGACAATCCAAATCAGCCAACCGATGTCCCAGAAATATTAGTGCTTACAGGAACTATGTTGGCAGATGTAGCTATTAATGCAAGTCATATACAACGTATTTCTGGTATGTGGTCTGGGCAATATAAAGGAGAACAAAGCCTCTATGGGGCTATTTATGGATATGAGATTTCTACAGAAGAATCAAATAGCTCGTGGGGTTATTTATACAATGGTATTTTAACTCAAAATAATGTTCTTAGAGAAGGATTAGCAGATGATTTGTTAATTGTAGGAATTACTAAAATAGTAGAAGCACACGCTGTTGGTACTGCATGTTCAAATTGGGGTAATATTCCTTTTTCTGAAGCAGCAACAGAAGGAATTGATGATCCAGTATTTGATAGTCAATCACTAGTATATTCTCAATTACAAACCCTTTTAGATGATGCTATTGCAAACTTAAATAGTGTAAGCGGTTATTCATTATCCGAAGATATCTTTTTTAATGGAGATGTTACTAGTTGGATAGAAACAGCATATACATTAAAAGCAAGATATTATTTACTTGTTAAAGATTATCCTTCGGCATATCAAGCTGCTCAAAATGGAATTTCAAATGGAGCTAGATCTATGAAATATTATCCTTCAGCAACAACAAGTGGTGATCAAAATCTTTTGTTCGAATTTTTATCAGGATCAAGATCTGGAGATATGAGTGGTAACGGAACGTATTTGTCTGATTTGATTGATGCTGGTTCAGCAATTAGCAGAAACAATGCAAAAACGGATGAAGATGCTCGAAGTAAATATTATTATTTTGATGAAGATGGAGGTAACTCCGTTGGTGTCGCAAGTGCTGCTGCTCCAATGCCATTAGTTACTTACGAAGAAAATTTATTAACATTGGCTGAAGCTGCTGCTAGAACTACAACAATGACTACTGCTTTAGGACATTTAAATGAGTTGAGAGTTTTCTTAGCTTCAGGTGCTGCATTTGATCTAGTAGATAGCGGAGATATTTTACAATATGACGCTTATGATGCTGCAGATTTTGCAAGCGGAGGTATAGAAAATATGGATGGTATAGATGATACAAGAGCATTATTACGAGAAATTGTTGAAGAACGTTACGTAAGTGGTTATGGTACATTTATTCCTTGGAATGATGCAAGAAGATTAAGAGCTTCAGATTTAGACATCTCAGTTCCATTCCCTTTAAACACTGGCGCAGCAACTGCACATCCAGAACGTTTTCTTTTATCACAAGATGAGTTGAACTCAAATTCAAATGCTCCAGATGGATTAACAATATATAGTGTTACTGAAGTGAACCAATAAACTTTAATTTTGGATTAGTTAATAAGGCTGTTTAATTTCTTTGTTTTTAAGCAGCCTTTTTTTTACTAATAAATTAGAAAATAATATTTATGATTTCAATTTTACAAATTGGGTTTGGTCCTTTGGGGATTCAAACTGCGAAATTTATTGCCCAAAAAGTAACAGTTAAAACAGTGGCTGTTGTAGATGTGAATCCAAATTTAATAGGAAATACATTAAATAGTATTGATGCAGAATTACCTGCCGAAACACTTATTTATGAAACTATTTCAGATACTGTAAATAAAATAGGTAAAACACCAGATGTTGCTATTATTACAACTGTTTCTAGTTTAGAAAAACTAATTCCTCAAATAGAAGATTGTGCAAAAAATGGAATTCCAGTAATTTCTACCTGCGAAGAATTATCCTATCCTTGGGATTTACAACCCGAATTAAGTAAAAAGTTAGATACACTTTGTAAAGAATATGGAATTGCTTGTTTAGGAACCGGAATTAATCCAGGGTTCTTAATGGATTACTTGCCATCGGTATTGAGTTCAGTTTGTAAGGACGTTGAACAAATCACAGTAGAAAGAGTACAAGATGCAACGCCTAGACGTATTCCTTTTCAACAAAAAATTGGCGCTGGCTTAAATTTAGAAGCATTTAAAGCAAAAGAATTAGAAGGTACCTTACGGCATGTCGGTTTGCAAGAATCTATCTACTTATTAGCAAATAGCATTGGTGTTACATTAGATGAAGTTACTGAAAGTTTACAACCGGTAATTGCCTCAAAAAATATTGTGACTAAAGATTTAGAAATTGAAGAAGGTGACGCAAGAGGTGTTGAACAAATTGGCTTTGGCTATGAAAATGGTATATGTAAAATAAAAATGCACTTTAAGGCGGCAATTGGTGAAGAACGCTCTTTTGATAAAGTAACTATAAAAGGAACTCCATCATTTTCATCAGAAATTGACGGAGGAGTTAATGGAGATATTGCTACGTGCGCCATAACAATTAATAGTATTAAAAGTATTTTAAAAGCACCAGCGGGTTTACATACCATGGCTGATATTGCATTGCCTGGTTATATCAATTAAACGTTTGCAATAATATTGGTAATCAATTTACATAAGTGTTTAAACTCATGATAATATGAAAAAAGTAGTATTTAAAATAAAAACACCAACAATTGCACTCTTAACTTTTTCCATTCTTTTATTGTGCTTTTCTTGTACTAAAAAAACAATAACTGCAGATGTCCTTATTCAAAACGGAACCGTTTATAATGGTGTAGATAAAGATCCAACGAATAATAGTATTGCTCTTAAAGATGATAAGATTGTTTTTATAGGTGATGCAAATTCGGTGTCAATAATTGCAGATAAAATAATTGATGCAACAGGGCTAATTGTTTCTCCTGGATTTATCGATCCGCATACACATGCTGATAGAGATCTAGAAAATCCTAAAACAGCACATAACCTGCCTTTTTTAATGCAAGGCATTACTACAACTGTTATTGGTAATGATGGCGATAGTTTTTACCCTTCTGATAAATTCCAAAAGTTATATAAAGAGCAAGGTATCGGGACTAATGTAGTTCAACTAGTAGGGCATCATGAAATTATAAATGCTATTGTAGGTAAAAGTGATATCAATCCTACTCCAGAACAAATTATCGAAATGCAAGAGTTGATGCAAAAAGAAATGGATGCAGGTGCTTTTGGTATGTCAACTGGTTTGTATTACGCTCCTGGAAGTTATACAACTACAGATGAGGTTATTGCTTTGGCAAAGATTGTTGCAAAAAATGATGGTATTTATGATACGCACCTTCGGGACGAAAGTTCAAATACAATAGGTTTAATTGCTTCTGTTCAAGAAGCCATTGAAATTGGAAGACAAGCGAAACTGCCTATTCATATTTCACATATAAAATGCTTGGGTGTAGATGTTTGGCATCAAAGTGATTCTATTATAAAAATAGTTGAGGCTGCCCGAAAAGAAGGGATAGAGGTTACTGCAAATCAATATCCTTATGATGCTTCTGGAACGAGTTTAAATGCTGCGGTTTCACCACGTTGGGCAGAAAGCGGAGGTAAAGATTCTTTATTGATTCGAGCAGCAAATCCAAAATTTAAAGAACAAATTTTTAAAGAAACCAAAATAAATATCACACGTCGTGGAGGGCCTTCAAAATTATTGGTTGTTAAATGTAATGACACCTTGTTTCTTGGTAAAACACTTCAAGAAATCGCTGATATATTAGGAATTCCTGCAGAAGAAGCGGTGTACCCTATTTTGGAAACCGGTTATGTTAGAATCGCTTCATTTAATATGAATGCTGATGATATTCATAATTTTATGAAACAAGATTGGGTTGTAACAGGATCTGATGGTAATACAGGGCATCCTCGTAAGTATGGAACATTTCCACGTAAATACAACAAGTATGTTTTACAAGATGAGGTTATTGATGTTGCAACATTTATTAATGGAAGTACTTTTAAAACTGCCAAAATTTTTGGAATCCCAAAGCGTGGTCAATTGCGTGAAGGTTATTATGCTGATGTCATTATTTTTAATCCAGAAACGTTTAAAGATGTGGCAGATTATAAAGATGCTTTTCAATTTTCAGAAGGATTGGAATACAGTATTATTAACGGAAAGTTATCTGTTGAAAACGGTGAATTTACAGAGGAATTAAACGGTAAAGTATTGAAGAAATAAAAGGTAATTATGAGAAAAATAAATCTAACAATACTACTAGCAGCCTTGTTAATTATTGGTTGCAAACAAAATAAAGAGAAAGGAGTAGTTCAAGTACCAGTTGTAAAAGGAGATATTATTGAAACAATTATTGATGATAAAGAGAATTTTTATCATGTAGATTTTAATAACTATCCTAGTAATGACACAAGTTTACCAATCGGAGTATTTGATTCTGGTACTGGTGGATTAACGGTATTGAAAGCAATTGTGAATTATGATCAAAATCAGAATGATACACAGCAAAACGGAAGTGATGGAGAAATAGATTTTGAAAAAGAGTCTTTTATCTATTTGGGAGATCAAGCCAATATGCCTTATGGTAATTACTCAAAAGAAAATAAAGTCGATTTATTAAAAGAACATATCATTAAAGATGCACAATTTTTAATGAGTAATAAATATTATTCTAATAGTAATGATATAGCAGTTAACACAGATAAAGAACCTGTAAAAGCCTTAGTAATTGCTTGCAATACAGCAACCGCTTATGGTAAGGACTATATTGAAGAGTTTGTAAAAAGAGCAAATTCTGATATTAAAGTTATCGGAGTTATCGATGCTGGAGTCCGCGGAGTTTTAGAAACTATGGAAAAGGATGAAGATGGTATTATTGGTGTGCTTGCAACTGCGGGTACTGTTGCTTCAAAAGGATATCACAATACAATCCTAAAATTTAAAGATCAACAAGGATTTACAGGTGCTATTGAAGTGTTTTCTCAAGGCGGAATCGGAATTGCAGAAGCAGTTGACGAAGACGCAAATTATTTTGATAAAAATTTAAAGAAACCAAGACAAGACTATAAAGGACCAAGTTTAGAGGGTGATGTAAAAATTGACAAGACCTTATTCGATATCTATAATTTTTCTTTTGACAATAGTAGAATGTTGTGTGATACCGAAAAAGCAGATGATTGCTCAATCTTACAAATTAATGATGCAGAAAATTATGTACGATACCATGTCGTAACTTTAATGGAAAACATTAGAAAGTCTAATTCTACAAATCAATTAAAATCTATTATCTTAGGATGTACGCATTACCCGTATTTAGTCAAAGAAATTAATTTAGTGTTAGATGAATTGTATAACTATAAAGATAAAAAAGGCAATTACTTATATAGAAAATTCATGATGGAAGATATTCAACTAGTAGATCCAGCAGTAAATACAGCCAAAGAACTATATGATTATTTAAAACAAGAATCATTATTCAACCCTAATGGAAATATTAAGGACAGTGAGTTTTATATTAGCGTAGCAAATAAAGACAACAGTAATAATCAAATAGATGAAAGCGGACGTTTTCCTTATGATTATAAATATGGTAGAAATGCAGGTGAAATTCAGGAGTATGTAAAAATAGTACCATTTAGTAGAGATAATATTTCTGCTGATATTTTGGCTCGATTTCAAATTCAAATACCCTATGTATATCAATTGATGCAAAATTTTAATGCAGAGAATGAGAAAACAAAAGAGTTAAACGAAAAGAGTAAAATTTAATTAATCGTATTTATTATGAAAAAATACATATTTATAGCCATCTTGCTAACCACGGTACTTGTTTTTGGTCAAAAAACAAAAAAGGATATTTTGCAAGAATTAGATAATAAGAATGAGTTCTACAGTTCAATTGCTATGAATATTTGGGAGTATGCCGAAGTTGGCTATCAAGAAGAGAAGAGTAGTGCTTTACTACAAGAAACGTTAAAAAAAGAAGGATTTACTCTTAAAGTTGGAGTGGCAGGAATGCCAACCGCTTTTATAGCCGAATATGGTTCTGGAAGCCCTATCATTGCTTTTTTAGGAGAATATGATGCGCTCCCAGGCTTATCACAACAAGCCACTTCAGAAAAAATATCAAATGGTAAAATTGCAGGACATGCCTGTGGACATCACTTGCTTGGAACGGCTTCAACTGCTGCAGCCATAAGTATAAAGAATTGGTTAAAAGCAAATAATAGAACGGGCACCATTCGTTTTTATGGTTGTCCTGCTGAAGAAGGAGGTTCTGGTAAAGTTTACATGTCTAGAGAAGGCTTATTTAATGATGTTGATGTTGTATTAGATTGGCATCCAGCCAATAAAAATAGTGCAAACCCTGTAGTTAGACTTGCAAATAAATCAGCAAAGTTTAGGTTTTATGGGGTTTCTGCACATGCTTCTATGGCTCCAGAAAAAGGGCGATCGGCACTAGATGCTGTTGAGGCTATGGACTACATGACTAATATGATGCGCGAGCATATACCACAAGAAGCACGTATTCATTATGTAATTACAGATGGAGGAAAAGCACCAAATGTAGTGCCAGATTACGCTGAAGTGTACTATTATGTTAGACACCCAAATAGAGATGTTGTTGCTAGTATTTTTGATAGAATTGTAAATGCTTCTAAAGGTGCTGCGCTAGGAACAGACACTACTACAGATTACGAAATGATTGGAGGTACTCATGAATTGTTACATAACTTAACACTTCAAGAAGTACTTTATAAAAATCTAGTTGAAATTGGAGGTTTTAGCTACGATGCTAAAGAAACTGAGTTTGCAGAAAAAATTTCAAAAACCTTAAACGAAAAATCATTAGATATATCTTTAACAGAAGGCGTTCTTGCATATAGCACCAAACTAAAACCTAAAGGAGCAGGCTCTTCTGATGTTGGTGACGTAAGTTTTAATGTGCCAACTGGTACAATGGGAATTGCTACTTGGGTTCCAGGTACGCCTGCTCATAGTTGGCAAGCTGTTGCTGCTGGTGGTACGAGTATAGGTGCAAAAGGAATGATACTCGCTGCAAAAACATTAACAGCAACTGCAATTGATTTATTTAGTGATGAAAGTCTTGTAAAAAAAGCCAAAGAGGACTTTTTAAATGCTAGAGGAAAAGATTTTAAGTACACGCCACTTTTGGGAGATAGAAAACCTGCATTAGATTATAGAAAATAATTTTAATACCTTTCAATAATTAAAAATTAAAACATATTTTTATACCTTTCAATAATTAAAACTATTAAATGAAAAAATTAGCATTACACTGGAAAATTTTATTAGGAATGTTGTTAGGAGTTATCGTCGGAATTTTGATGAGCAGCTTTGACGGTGGTAAAGAATTGGTACAAGACTGGGTAAAACCATTTGGTGCTATATTTATCAACTCACTAAAACTAATTGCCATTCCGTTAATTCTTGCGGCATTGATTAAAGGAGTATCAGATTTAAAAGATATTTCTAAATTATCTGCTATGGGTGGACGTACTATTGGTATTTATATTGTAACAACAGTAGTTGCTGTTTCAATAGGGTTGTTATTGGTGAACATTGTAAACCCGGGTCGTTCAATAAGCGAAACGACCAGAATGGAAATGGTAGAAAATTATAGCGGAAATACTGCTAAATATAAAGAAGCATCAGAATTAAAAAAAGAACAAGGACCATTACAAGCCTTACAAGATTTGGTTCCACAAAACATATTTGCTGCAGCAACAAGCAATCGTAATATGTTACAAGTCATATTTTTCGCCGTATTTTTTGGTGTAGGTTTGATTTTAATTCCCGAAGAGAAGGGAAAAACTGTCAAAAGTTTTTTTGATGGATTTAATGAAGTCATATTAAAAATGGTTGATTTAATAATGCTCGCAGCACCCTATGGTGTCTTTGCTTTGTTAGCCGCATTGGTAGCAGAATCGCCAAGTTTAGATTTATTTAAGGCATTAGGATGGTATGCACTAACAGTTGTTGGAGGCTTGCTAATAATGATTGTGTTTTACAATACATTGGTTTTCTTGTTTACTAAAAAGAAACCTAAATTTTTTATGAATGGAATTTCACCTGCACAGTTATTGGCATTTTCTACAAGTTCTAGTGCAGCAACTTTACCTGTAACTATGGAAAGAGTTACAGAGCATTTAGGTGTAGAAGAAGAAGTTTCAAGTTTTGTGTTGCCTGTTGGAGCAACGATAAATATGGATGGTACAAGTTTATACCAAGCCGTAGCTGCTGTTTTTATAGCCCAAGCTTTTGGTATGGATTTAACTCTCGGTACTCAATTAGGAATTATTGCAACTGCAACTTTGGCTTCAATTGGTTCTGCTGCAGTACCAGGTGCAGGTATGGTAATGTTGGTTGGAGTATTGGGTTATGCTGGGATTCCAGAAGCAGGATTGGCATTAATTTTTGCTATTGATAGACCTTTAGATATGTGTAGAACAGTCGTAAATGTTACGGGAGACGCTGCAGTTTCTATGATGGTGGCAAAGTCTGTAGATAAGTTAGGTGAGCCACATGTAAAAAATTGGGACGATAATTATGAAGTTAAATAGGATAAGACTCGAACACTGATTACGCAGATTTTTATGATTAAATTGGATTTCTTTGTGAGCCTGTGTGATTCTTAGTGTAGCTTTGTGAAATAACTTTTTTTTTGAATAAACTACTTAAAATAGATTCGCCAATTGTATCTGTTGATTGGATGTATAAACATATAAACCATCCAAATTTAATAGTAATCGATGCTACCATGACCAAAGTTTCTGGTTGCGACGACTCTGATTCTAATGATACTTCAG
>JAQRMW010000140.1 GCA_028599075.1 Urechidicola sp.
AAACAGATGAAGTTATTCGAAAAGTTAGCCGTTAAAGGGAAAAAAACTGTTGTTTGGGGCATTGGTCATAATAAGAATAAATGGACAAATTTTGAAAAGTACAATATTAATCCCTCTAAATCTGGATTGTTTGGCACAAGGGATTTTAGTGCCAAAAACGAGTGGGTTCCATGTGTAAGTTGTTTGCACCCAATGTTTGATAAAAAGTATATTATTAAAAATGATATTGGCGTAGTTTTTCATAAAAAAAATATAAATAAGCCAGAAGTTATATCAAAGTTTAAAGAGTTTCCTAGTATTTTTAATTCAGAAGATTTCGATGATGTTATAAAATTTATTGGTAGTTGTGATACTTTATTGACTGATAGTTATCATGGTATGTATTGGGGCCTTTTACTCAATAAAAAAGTTCTTCATTTTTCTGAATCTTCTAAATTTCATGATTATAAATACCCAATTGCTTTTGCTTCAGTAAATGATTATAGAGCTAAAATAGCTTCTTTAAAGGTATTGGATGGTGTGCTAGAAGAGGCAAGAGAGATAAATAATAATTTTGCTCAAAAAGCATTTGATTATTTGGACTTAGAGTTATGATAAATGTAATTTTTGAAGCGTAAGGTCAAAATTAAATTAAGAATATTGACTTTAATATTTAAATAGATTGTATCTCTTTAATACAAGTTTTTCATTTGGAACCAAAAAGACATTGTCCATAGCTGCACATTCATTCAAGCTACTAATTGTCAGCCATTTATTTTTATTAAGGTATAATATGCTATAATTTTTTGGAATTAAAGGAAAAAAAGTTTTATCTAATTCTACACCTCTATCTATATAATATGGCTTTGCAACTTCCATAAATATTGTAGGTCTATGTTTGTTAATTGTTTGTTGAGCTCCTTTTAAACAAAAATCTTCATGCCCTTCTATATCCATTTTAATAAAATCAATTCTTCCTAAATTTAGATAATTTGTTTCCCAAACATCATCTAAAGATTTTAATTTAATTGGAGTTGTTTTATATCCATCATCTATTTTTTTGCCAGTTTGGATTGAGGCATTACCAGTACTTGATCCAAGTCTAAAGTCATCTCTTAATGTTATAAGAGCTTCATCTGACTTGTCTGATAATCCAAAGTTGTTTAATATACAAAAAGAATTGAGTTTGTTTATATCTATGTTTTCATTTAGTCTTAAAAAATTTCCTTCAAATGGTTCAAAAGAAATGACTTTTCCTTTGGATTTTTGAGTTTTAAAATGATTAGCAATTGAGACAGAATAATACCCAATATTTGCACCAATATCTAGAAAGGTAGAGTTAGAATCTATAAGATTATGAATTAGTTCTAAAACATCTTTATCATATCTGCCTGTATAATATGAATTTCTTTCTGTTCTTGTTGTTAAATCAACAATCATGTTAGTTCCATCTTCCATTTTGGTTATAACTATAGAATCAGCTCCTAGTTTTAGAAAGATAGTATTTATAAGGTTGTAAATTTCATTAAATTTTCGGTAAGGAGGTAAAGTTCTAGTGAAAGTAGTTATGGCATTTAAAATTTTATTTTTAGTAATCATCTGGGCAAATTGTTATTAATTCTTTGTAAACAATGAAAATAGTGTTAGTTAATAATTTTTTGTTAATGTTTGAGCGAATTCTCTGTATAAGAGCCTTTTAAAATAATCAATACTAAGCCAAAATCTTGAGTTAATTTGCTGTTGTTGTAGTTGACTGTTATTATTGAAACATCTATCATAAAAATATATTATAGGTATTTATCTACTCCATTTAAACATCTCAAAACCTTATTTTTAATAGTATTGTTTTGACGTTCGTCATTAATCATAAAGTTGCTTTTACTCTCTTCTTTGTGGTCTAAGTGATATACAATTCCAGAAAATTTAAGTCTTTTACCATTAATATTATTATTGTGAAGACGTATTGCAAATTCAGAATCTTCTCTTCCCCAGCCATTAATATCTTCGTCGTATCCATTTATTAATAAAAAATCCTTTTTCCAATATGACATATTACAGCCCCTAAATTTAGGTGATATGGATTGTGTTTTAGAGTATAATTTGGAGGCAAAAGGAATTCTAATATTCCTCATCCTTTTTTTAAGTCCTTTTCTAAAGAAACTAATTGATGTGTTTTTATTTAACTTAGTGGCTAATTCTTTTTTTACTCTAACCCTTGTGCCAAATAAATACAAGTCTTTTTCAATATTATTAACATGGTCTTCAATAAAATTTGGATGTAAAAAACAATCCCCATCTATTTGAATTAAATATTCACTCGTGCTTTTTGATATCGCTTTGTTTAGTATAGAAGATTTCATAAAACCCTTATCTTCATGCCATTCATGATGAATTTGAGTTGGTAAAATGATTTTATATTTTTCTATTAGTTTTTTTGTTCTAAAATCAGAACCATCATCAGCTATAATAATTTCATTAGGTTGAAGCGTTTGTTTTTTAAGGCTAATTAAAACAAGCTCTAGTGCTTCAGGCCAATTATAAGTTGTTATTATTAATGTTGTTTTAATGTGTTTCATTGATGGTTTTAGTTGGTGTTCAACTTGTTTTCACTCAATTTTTAGTATCAAATTATTTTATAAATTTGGGTTAGAATTTTAGATGTGTTTTTTAATGCTACATCGAAAAATTGAAAGATAATTGAACCCCGTTAATTATTTGAACGTAACACCGGGTTTAACTCATCATCATTATACATTTTCATTTGTTTGTATACTTTCATATACTTATTTCCGCCTTCTATATCCTGAAGTAAATCATCAATAGCAGTACTTAAATCTACACGTTGTTCTAGTAAGATGTTTAGTTTGTTTTGGCAAGATTTTATATGACTTTCGCTAGCATCTAATCGTTCAACTTCCTCATTCATATGATAAATTTTCAATGCTAAAATTGATAGCCTGTCAATTGCCCAAGCAGGACTTTCGGAATTTATTTTTGCAATTTTACTTGGTGTAACACTCTTATATTTTTGTAAAAAATAGCTATCAAGATACTCTACCATATCGGTTCTGTCTTGATTCGAAGCATCAATTTTACGTTTTAATGTTAAAGCTGCTACAGGGTCAATATTTGGGTCACGAATAATATCTTCATAATGCCATTGCACCGTATCAATCCAACATTTTCTGTATAATAAAAACTCAAGAAGTTGTTTTTTTTCATCATAAATATTTTCAAAAGACTGATCTACAGCATTGATAATATGATACTTTTCTATAACATTTTTAAAAATTGAATTTGCTTTGTCTGAAAACATAGGTGTGAATTTATATGTGTTTACAAAAATAAAGTTTTTATTTTGATAGATAGATTTAATGCTTAGTTTTGTTTTGATGATACCAAAGATAATTTCAATATTAAAGCAATCCAAAACAATTCTCTACCCAACTGATACTGTTTGGGGGTTAGGTTGTGATGCTACTGATAAAATTGCCGTTGAAAAAATATTTAAAATTAAACAGCGCTCAGAAAGTAAAAGCTTAATTATTTTGGTTTATTCTTGGGATATGCTACTCAATTATGTTGATGTGATTCCTGAAAAAGTAAGTTGTATTCTAACTGGTTCGCCTAAGCCAACTACTGTTATTTATAGTAACCCTAAAGGATTGGCTGAAAATGTTATTGCTAGTGATAATACAATTGCTATAAGAATTGTAAATGATGGATTTGCCCACGAATTAATTAAAAAATTCGGGAAACCAATTGTATCTACTTCTGCAAACATTTCTGGTGAGCCAAGTCCAAAATCATTCGAAGAAATAAATCCAACACTTTTGGATAGCGTAGATTATATCGTAAATTTGCCCCTCGAAAATAAGAACGGAATAGCCTCTCAAATTGTGAAAGTTCACAATGATGGCAAAATCGAATTTTTAAGAAAATAAAATATATTAACTTCCATTTTTTCTATTAACGGATTTTGGGATTTGGTATTTGTCAATTGGAATTTATTTATAAATGAACTACAAAAACGCACTACAAAACAAAATTTTTAAGGAGATTTCTCTTGCGAGTACAGAGCTTGAGATGAAATCTTATGTAATTGGCGGATTTGTGCGTGATTATGTTTTAGAGCGAGAATCTGCTAAAGATATTGATATCGTTGCTGTTGGTAGCGGAATAGAATTGGCTCAAAAGGTTGCTAACTTATTACCCAATAATCCGAAGGTACAGGTTTTTAAAACCTATGGTACAGCCATGTTGAGATACGAAGATATTGAGGTAGAATTTGTAGGTGCGAGAAAGGAATCATACTCAGAAGAGAGTAGAAACCCTATTGTCGAAAATGGGACTTTAGAAGATGATCAAAAAAGAAGAGATTTTACCATCAATGCTTTGGCCATTAGTTTAAATCAAGCTGATTATGGAGAATTGTTAGATCCATTTAATGGGATTGATGACATGCAAAATCAGTTGTTAAAAACACCATTAGACCCAGATATTACCTATTCTGATGACCCTTTACGAATGATGCGTGCTATACGATTTGCTACACAGTTGAATTTTAAGATTGAGCAAAAATCTTTAGATGCTATTTCAAATAATGCTGAGCGCTTAAAAATTATTACAAGAGAAAGGATTGTTGATGAACTAAATAAAATAATTTTAGCACCAATTCCATCTATCGGATTTTTGCTGTTAGAAAAAACAGGGTTGTTACCACAAATATTACCTGAATTAACTGCTCTAAAAGGAGTAGAAGAGGTTGAAGGGCAACGACACAAAGATAATTTTTATCATACGCTAGAAGTAGTTGATAATATTGCCAAAACAACAGATGACTTATGGTTACGTTGGGCAGCGTTGTTACACGATATTGGTAAAGCACCTACTAAAAAGTTTGATAAAAAAGTCGGATGGACATTTCATGCGCATGAATTTGTAGGCGCAAAAATGGTTTTTAAACTATTCAAGAGGTTGAGAATGCCTTTAAATAATAAGATGAAGTTTACTCAGAAAATGGTGTATTTAAGTTCACGTCCAATTGTGCTTGCAACAGATGTTACTGACTCTGCTGTAAGAAGATTGATATTTGATTCTGGAGAAGATATAGATAGCTTAATGACCTTATGCGAAGCTGATATTACTACAAAAAACCCAAAGAAGTTTAAGAGATATCACGAGAATTTTAAAGCTGTCAGAGAAAAAATTAAAGAAGTTGAAGAAAGAGATCATGTGCGTAATTTTCAACCTCCTATTTCTGGCGAATTGATTATGAAAATATTTAATCTAAAGCCTTGTCGTGAAATAGGGCAAATAAAAGATGCTATTAAAGAAGCTATTTTAGAGGGCGAAATTGCAAATGATTATAATGAGGCCTATCAGTTTATGCTCAATAAAGCTGAGAGTTTGGGTTTGAAAAAGTAGGTTGTTGTTCCCGCCTTTACGAGGAACGTAGCGACGAAGTAATCTGTTTGTTTTTAGTATTAATCATGAGATTACTTTACTTTAGCCTGTTTTGAGCGACAGTCGAAAGGTTCGTTTCGCAAAGGCATATTGTAAAATTTGTTAGTTTGTCTTTCCCGTGAAAACGGGAATCCAGAAATAGTAAGATTAGATTCCCGCCTGCGCGGGAATGACAACTATTCATAAAACTCACTTATATCCTCCAACCCTTTCCTTTCTATATTCGGAACATAAATAGGTTCTTTAGGATATCCGATAGGTAATAATAAAAATGGACGCTCATTACTTGGTCTATCCAATACTTTTGTTAAAAATTTCATCGGACTTGGAGTATGTGTTAAGGTAACTAACCCCGCATTGTGAATTGCTGAAATTAGCATTCCAGATGCAATACCTACAGATTCATTTACATAGTAGTTATTGATATTTTCGCCATCTTCAATTTCGTAAGCACGTTTAAAGACAACAATAATCCATGGAGCATCTTCAATAAATTTTTTTACATCATTGGTGCCAAGTGGTGCTAAATCTTTTAACCAGCGTTCGCTCATTCTAGAATCATAAGATGCTCTTTCTTCAATTTCAGCAGCTTCCCTAATTTTAGATTTGAGGTCAGCATTTGAAATGGCACAAAATGTCCAGGGCTGTTTATGAGCCCCAGAAGGAGCAGTAGATGCCGCTTTGATTATATTTTCGATTACTTCTTTTGGAACAGGAGTTTTAGCATATTCTCGTACCGACCTTCTTGTATCTAACCATTTAAAATAAGCCTTACTTTTAACAATCATTTCAGATTCAGAAAATGACTCATGCTCATGTAATGTATGTTTAAAACCATTGATGTCAATACTTTTTTTGATACTCATATTTAAAAAGATTGCATGTTTACAAATTTATAGTAATCACCTTTTAAGTCTAATAATTCTTCATGTTTACCTTGCTCAACAATTTCGCCTTTGCGTAAAACCAAGATTAAATCTGCTTTTTGTATGGTTGATAAACGGTGAGCAATAACAATAGAGGTTCTGTTCTCCATCATTTTCTCTAAAGCCTTTTGAACTAGCTGTTCGCTTTCTGTATCTAAAGCTGATGTTGCTTCATCCAAAATCATAATTGGAGGGTTCTTTAAAACAGCACGAGCAATTGAAATTCGTTGTTTTTGGCCACCAGACAATTTATTACCACTATCTCCTATGTTAGTGTGATATCCGTTTGGTAATTCTGAAATAAATCCGTGAGCATTGGCGATTTTAGCTGCCTTTACAATTTCATCTTCACTTACCTGTTTTCCAAAAGCAATGTTATTCGCAATAGAATCATGGAATAATATTGCATCTTGAGTCACCATTCCCAATTGCTCTCTCAATGATTTTTTTGTAAGTGTATTGATGTCAATTCCATCAATGCTTATTTTTCCTCTATTGACATCATAAAAGCGAGTAATCAAATTAGCAATTGTAGATTTTCCACTACCAGATTGCCCCACTAAAGCAACAGTTTTCCCTTTTGGGATAGTCAATGAGAAATCTTTTAAAACATAGTCTTCTTCATACTTAAACCAAATATTTTCAAATTTTATTTCACTATCAAATCCTTTTTTAATAATAGCATTTTCAATATCTTCTTGAGAATTTTTTGTTTCTAAAATTTCTAAGATTCGTTCAGCAGCTGCATTTCCTTTCTTTACATTATAACTCGCTTTTGAAATTGCTTTGGCTGGAGTTAAAATATTATAGGCCAATCCCATATAGGCGATGAATGCTTCGCCATCTAAAGAGTGGTCTATCAAAACTAATTTACCACCATACCATAATAATACTGCGATTACGCCGATTCCTAAAAACTCAGATGTAGGACTTGCAAGGTTTGTTCTGTTCAATAATTTATTTGAAAAATGATAAAATCTAGAAGTAGAGTTTTTAAATTTATCATTGAAGTGTTCTTCGTTATTAAAAGCCTTGATGATTCTTAAACCACCTAAAGTTTCTTCTAAAAGAGATAAAAAATACCCTTGTTCTCTTTGAACATTATCAGATTGTCTTTTTAAACTTTTTCCAATCAATGAAATTAAAAAGCCAGATATAGGGATAAAAATAAACACAAAAATGGTCAATTTAAGACTTATCATTATCATTGCGGCTAATGTAAAAATAATGGTCAGAGGTTCTCTAACCAACATTTCTAAAACTGATAAAAAAGAATGTTGTATTTCTAAAACATCCGTACCAATTCTAGCCATAATATCTCCTTTTCTCTTTTCTGAAAAGAATGAAATAGGGAGTTCTACAGTTTTCTTATACAAGTCATTTCTAATATCTTTTAAAACACCATTTCGTAAGAATGTTATAAAAAACATCGCCAAATAGTTGAAAATATTTTTTAAGAAGAAAGTAACAATCACTAACGCAACAACCATAATAAGTGCTTGAGATTTATCATCACCTGCTATCATGTGAATTTGATAACTCATAGTATCTTTGAAGAAATCTATGAGTTTTGTTATTCCTTCAAAAGTCGGTTCTGATGTAATTGGTGCTTTATCTGGTTTAAAAATAACTTCTAATAAAGGCATTAAAACCAAAAATGAAATCGTAGAAAATAACGCGTAGAGAATATTAAAAAGAATGTTTAGGTAACCAAACTTTTTATAAGGTAATGCGTATCGTATTATTTTTTTAAAATAATTCATTAATTCAATTTCATCTCTTTTATAATACGTTGAATCTTAGCGTCCAATTCGGTTTCAATATTTGTTGCATTTTCAATAACATCAAGAGGTAAATTTACACTAAAATAAAACTTTATTTTTGGTTCAGTACCACTTGGCCTTACTGCAATACGGGTACCACTTTTTGTTTGATAAATCAAAACATTAGATTTAGGAACCTCCATCAGGGTTTCCTCACCCGTTATTAAATTCTTTTTGATGGATGATTGGTAATCACACAAAGTTTCTATTTGCTCACCATCTATTTCGGTCATTGGATTTTCGCGCATTTCTTTCATCATATTGGCGATGAGTTGTGCTCCATCCATTCCTTTTTTGACTATAGCAATTAAATGCTCTTTGTAAAAGTTATTTCTAGTATAAATATTTAATAATTCTTGATAGAAAGAACTTCCATTTCCCTTGGCATAAGCTGCGATTTCACAAGCCAATAGGGTAGCTGTAACAGCATCCTTATCTCTTACAAAATCACCCACCATATAACCAAAACTCTCTTCGCCACCACCAATAAAATCCATGGTATCATAATCGCGAATCATTTTAGCAATCCATTTAAAACCTGTTAGTCCAACTTTGGTTTCTACCCCATATCCATAGGCAATAGCATTTACCAATTCAGAAGAAACAATGGTAGAGCCTACAAATTGATTTCCGTTTAGTTTGCCTTCGTTCTGCCATTTTTTCATCAAGAAATCAGTCATCACACACATCGTTTGATTTCCGTTTAATAAGGTCATATTCCCATTCATATTTCTAACAGCAACGCCCAATCTGTCACAATCTGGGTCGGTACCAATAACAATGTCAGCGTCAATTTTATCAGCCAAATCAGTAGCCATTTTTAAAGCAGCAGGTTCTTCTGGATTTGGAGATACAACCGTTGGAAAATCACCATTAGGCTCGCGTTGTTCTTCAACAATATGAACATCGGTAAAGCCAGCTCTTTTAAAAGTTTCGGGCATCGAAACAATAGATGTTCCGTGTAAAGATGTAAAAACAATCTTTAAATTTTCTCTATTTTTTAATGATGGAATTCTACCATTATTTACCGCCCCATCAATAAATGCGTCATCAACTTCTTTTCCAATAGTTTCAATCAAATTTTCATTCGCATCAAACTTAATTTCTGAGAAATTTAAATTTGTCACTTTAGAAATGATATTGTTATCATGCGGAGGTACAATTTGACCACCATCTGTCCAATATACTTTATACCCATTATATTCTGGCGGATTGTGAGAAGCTGTTAATACAATTCCTGCATCGCAATCTAAATGACGTACTGCGAAAGATAATTCTGGAGTAGGTCTCAAACTTTCAAACAAAAACACTTTAATGTTATTTGCCGAAAAAATATCAGCCACTAATTTGGCAAAATTCTGGCTGTTATGGCGGCAATCAAAAGCAATCACTACTTTTAGTGGTTTGTTTGGGAAAGTTTCAATTAAATAATTAGAAAGTCCTTGTGTAGCTCTACCCAAGGTATATTTGTTTATTCGGTTTGTGCCGGCACCCATCATACCACGCATGCCGCCGGTACCAAATTCTGTATTTTTATAAAAACGATCTACCAACTCATCGGGGTTGTTGGTAATTAAATTTTGAATTTCTTGTTGAGTTTCTCTATCGAAAGTGTCAGATAGCCATTCATTGGCTTTTTTTAAAATCTGATTTTGGTCCATATTGTTTTCTTTTATTGAATAGCAAATATACTATTTATAGCAATTTAAAGATGAATCTTATCGCTAATATTATAACGAGTTTGATCTCTTTTTGTGCGTAAAATAAGTTCTCCTAAAAACCCCGAAAGGAAAAAGAAAGTTCCAATAACCATGGTAACCAATGCTATATAAAACCAAGGATTGTCAGTTATTAATTTTGCTGGAGTATGGTAATAAAACAAGCTCATTAGTTTAGAAACACCTATATATGCTGCAGATAAAAACCCGATAGCAAACATAAGACTTCCTAATAATCCAAATAGGTGCATTGGGCGTTTCCCAAATTTTGACAAAAACCAAATAGTGATTAAATCTAAAAACCCATGGATAAAACGATCTATCCCAAATTTAGTTTCTCCGTACTTTCTAGCTTGGTGTTGTACTACTTTTTCATCAATTTTTGTAAAGCCTGCATTTTTGGCTAATACGGGAATATAGCGATGCATTTCTCCATATACATCAACATTTTTTATGACTTCATTGCTATAAGCTTTGAGTCCGCAATTAAAATCGTGCAGATGTAAACCAGAAGTTCTTCGTGCTGCCCAATTGAATAATTTTGATGGGATATTTTTTCTGATTTTAGAATCGTATCGTTTCTTTTTCCAGCCAGAAACTAAGTCTAGTTTATCCTGAACAATCGCCTTGTACAATTCCGGAATTTCATCTGGGCTGTCTTGTAAATCTGCATCCATGGTAATGACAACATCACCTTGAGCGATTTTAAAACCAGCATTTAGCGCTTGTGACTTTCCGTAGTTGGTTTGGAATCTTATGCCTTTTACATTACTATCTTTTTGAGATAATTGCTGAATAACATTCCATGAATTATCTGTACTGCCATCATCAATAAATAGGATTTCATAAGAATACTGATTGGATTGCACAACACGTACAATCCAATCATATAATTCTTGTAAAGATTCGTCTTCATTCAACAGTGGAATGACAACCGATATATTCATAAATAAGTTTTAAATACTTGTTACTTCTTCGTTAGATTCTTTCATGATTACTCCTGAAATTAGAGAAACAATGAATCCAACAAACAGATTAGAGATGATTATCATTGCAATAATCATAATCATCATATAATTTTTCATAAAACCAACAGCCATTTCAATTTGCTCTTCACCTTGTCCTTGGTCATACATTTTTTGAGTTTCAATTTCGATGGTGTTTGGAATAAATTCTGGTTCAATAACTTTTATAAAAACTAAAGTATACACTAATGAGATTATAGCACCAATTAATGCAATTCCAAGTCCAATTTTTATTGATTGTCCAAGAGATAAAAATAAATTTTCATTCTTAAATTTCTTTACGCCTAATACTATCAATACACCAATGGCTAATAATCCAACAACTTGGATTGACCAATGTGGTTTGTATATATCTCCGATTGCATAATTAATAACACTTATTAATATTGTTGCAAGGCCTAACATTAAGCCATAGGTTAACATTACTTGTTTTGATGATGTTGTTTGATTTTCCATGTTTGGTAGTTTTTATAAGTTTAACAAATATACTAAAAACAAGTTATGCTTTTGGTTTTTAGCACTTCTTATTTCTATAGGAGTTAGTATTCAAATGCTTAAAAATGTTACACAAAAAAGATGAAAAAACATTGCCTAAAGATAAAATTGATTGTAAATTTGCAGCGGCAAGTCCTACACAACTAGCTCCCTTTGAATCCTCCAGGGCGGGAACGCAGCAAAGGTATTAGGTTGTAGCAGTGTGATGTAGGTCGCTTGCCATTTTTTGTTTCTATCAATAAAACCTTCACTAAATGAAGGTCTTTTTTTTTACTTTTCTTTTTTTTAAATTTGTAGTATGGGTAAAGTTGTTTTTGTAACGGGTGCTTCATCAGGAATAGGTTTGGCAATAGCTAATTATTTGTCAGAAAAAGGATTAGTGGTTTATGGGTCTTGTAGAGATGCTAATTGTAATCGTGAATATAACTTTAACATGCTACCTTTAGAATTGACAAATACTGACTCTATAAAAGCAGCTATTGATATCATCATAAAAAACGAAGGTAAATTAGATGTGCTTATTAATAATGCAGGTGTTGGAATTACAGGGCCAGTAGAAGAGACTCCAACAGATGAAATTAAAAAATCATTTGATATTAATTTATTTGGATTGATAGATGTAATGAAAGCTGTGTTGCCACCTATGCGAGAACAAAAATCAGGTTTAATTATCAATATTACATCTATTGCAAGTTATATGGGATTGCCTTTTAGAGGTGTTTATTCGTCCTTAAAAGGGGCTGTCAGAATTTTGACAGAGTCCATTAGTATGGAAGTAAAGAAATTTGGGATTAATGTAGTAAATCTTGCACCTGGTGATTTTAAAACGAATATTGCAAAAGGAAGATATCATACGCCTGTTGATGAAAAATCTGTTTATAATAAGGCTTATCAACGCAATTTAAATTTGATGAATGAGCATGTTAGCGATGGTGAAGATCCGATTTTGGTGGCAAAATATGTTTATAAAATTATTAATTCTGATAGTCCTAAAATTCATTATAGAGTGGGGAGTTTAAGTCAAAAAGCTTCCATATTTCTCAAGCGTATTTTACCGAATAAGGTCTATGAAAAAATGTTGATGAACTATTATAGGATTTAAGTATCGGGTATCAGGTATCAAATAGCGAATTCCAAAATCACATTCAGAAATTGGTAATGCCAAATTGTAATTCGTAATTTTTTTAATTAGGCTAATCATTTGTAAAAGATTATTTTTGCCGAAACAATTTTTTTAAAAATCATAGAATGAAATTTTTTATTGACACAGCAAATTTAGATCAAATTAGAGAGGCGCAGGCCTTGGGTATTTTAGATGGTGTAACTACCAATCCATCGTTAATGGCTAAGGAAGGAATTACCGGAGCAGACAATATTTTAAAGCATTACGTAGATATTTGTGATATCGTTGATGGTGATGTTAGTGCTGAAGTTATTGCAACAGATTATGATGGAATGATTAGAGAAGGTGAAGCACTAGCAGCATTACATCCTCAAATTGTAGTAAAAATTCCGATGATAAAAGATGGTGTAAAAGCGTGTAAATATTTTTCGGATAAGGGAATTAAAACCAATGTAACTTTAATCTTTTCAGCAGGACAAGCATTGTTGGCAGCTAAAGCAGGAGCAACATATATGTCTCCTTTTATTGGTCGTTTAGATGATATCTCAACTGATGGTTTAGGTTTGATTTCTGAGATTCGTTTAATCTATGACAACTACGGGTTTACAACTCAAATTTTAGCTGCATCTGTAAGACACACAATGCATATCATGGATTGTGCTAAGATAGGAGCAGATGTAATGACTGGTCCTTTAAAAGCAATTGAAGGATTGCTAAAACACCCTTTAACCGATATTGGTTTGGCTCAATTTTTAGCTGATTATAAAAAAGGAAACTAAAATAAGATTCACTTTTTGGTGAAATTAAATATATATAAAGGGTTGTAATTTAGGTTACAGCTCTTTTTTTTAACATTTTATTTTTTGATAACACTTTCTATTACAGTAATTTTAATTTTCACAAAAAATCTAACACATGAAATTTATTAGTAATAGTTTAAAAGTAGCATCAGTGCTATTCTTGTTTTTAATTGTAGCAAGTTGTGGATCTGATGATGATGATGGACCAGCTACTGCACCAATTAGGACAGCAGATGATGTGAGAGCAGATTTTCAAAATCTAACGATAAATGTTGGAGTAAATGATTTAACCTTAGAATCAATTGTAGCAGGTCAGTTTTGGAATTTCAGAATTATAGTACCAGCAAGTGCAAGTAGTACAAATAAAGTCCCTTTGGTTTTTAGATTGCATGGTGGTGCAACAGGTACAAACGTTAATGCCCATAAGACAACTGATTGTTTGGTAGAACCTGGTTTTGCTACAATGGATGCCATTATTGTGAGCCCAAATTCTAATGGAATTCAATGGTATGAAGAACTAAATATTGTTCAGGTCTTAGCATTGGTAGAGATGGTTACGGTTAATTTAGATGTTGATGCAACCCGTACTGTTGTTATGGGATATTCTGATGGTGGTAATGCTGCCTTCTTCTTTTCACAATATTATTCAAGTTTATTTACAGCTGCAATACCGATGGCAACATCGTATGCAACTTCAAGTCAAAGTGGAGTAGTGCACCAGTTCGCAAAACCTATTTATGCGATTCATGGATCTGATGATGAATTATTTTCGTTAGCAACAACGCAAGGATATATTGATGATTCTGTTGCCGCAGGATCAGATATTACGTTTGTAGTCGCTGATGGTTTGACACATTTTAATTCTTGTGATTATGTGCCTTATTTACAAAATGCTGTTGCATGGTTAGAGAATACTGTTTGGGATTAGGCTTAGTACTCAGTTTGCAGTTGCAGTTCAGTCTTAATAAATAATTGTCATTACGAGAAATTTGTTAGAATTTCGTGATAATCTCTTTTAGTAGTGAGATTGCTTCATTTCATTTGCAATGATAGAATTATGAAATTCTAGGTGTAAATAAATTCCAAATTTCATTTTACTTAATAACTAGTGGTAAAAATTGGATTCCCGCTTTCGCGGGAAAGACAAATTAATGATACTTTCAAGCATCAAGCATCAAGCATCAAGCATCAAGCATCAAGCATCAAGCATCAAGCATCAAGCATCAACCATCAACCATCAACTAAAGATGTGTTTTCAATTCTTTGATTTCATCACGTAATTGAGCAGCTACTAAAAAATCTAGGGCTTTGGCGGCTTGTTCCATTAATTTTCGTTTGTCTCTGATGCGTTGCTCTATCATTGGTTTTGATAAGTATTGTAATTCTTCTTCTGCAGCTTTATTTTCAGCAGTGTCATAATGAAAGGATGATACATTTGATTTTATCATCGAATTGTCTAATGATTTTTTTATCTGAGTAGGAGTGATATTATTTTGGGTATTGTAGTCGATTTGTTTTTCTCTTCTTCTATTAGTCTCATCAATAGTTAGCTGCATGCTTTTGGTAATTTTATCTGCATACATAATAGCCTTCCCTTCAACATTTCTTGCCGCTCTACCTATGGTTTGTGTCAATGAGCGATGACTTCGTAAAAAACCTTCTTTATCAGCATCTAAAATGGCAACCAAAGAGACTTCTGGTAAATCTAATCCTTCTCTTAAAAGGTTGACACCAATCAAGACATCAAACAAGCCTTTGCGCAAATCTTGCATAATCTCTACGCGTTCTAAAGTATCTACATCAGAATGAATATAGCGACATCTAATATGTACACGGCTTAAAAATTTGGTCAATTCTTCTGCCATACGTTTTGTAAGTGTAGTGACTAAAGTGCGTTCATCTTTATCAACTCTTATTTGAATTTCTTCTATCAAATCATCAATTTGATTCAAGCTTGGGCGTACTTCAATAATAGGATCTAATAACCCTGTGGGTCTAATTACTTGCTCTACAAAAACGCCTTCTGATTTTTGTAATTCATAATCTGCAGGTGTCGCACTTACAAAGATGGTTTGGTTTTGAATCGCTTCAAACTCATCAAATTTTAAAGGTCTATTGTCCATCGCCGCAGGTAAACGGAAACCGAATTCCACCAAATTTTCTTTTCTGCTTCTATCACCACCATACATGGCGTGTGTTTGAGGAATCGTAACATGACTCTCATCGATTATCATTAAATAATCATCAGGAAAATAATCTAATAAACAAAAGGGACGTGTTCCAGGGTCGCGTCCATCGAGATAACGAGAATAATTTTCGATACCAGAGCAATACCCCAATTCGCGTATCATTTCTAAATCAAACTCAGTTCGCTCTTTCAATCGCTTAGCTTCAAGATGTTTTCCTATTTCTTTAAAGTAATCATATTGTTTCATCAAATCATCCTGAATCTGATGAATGGCATTTTGCATCACATCAGGAGATGTTACAAATAAATTGGCAGGATAAATGGTGAGCTGTTCAAACTTTTCTACTACCTGATTGTTTTCTAAATCAAAGCTTTCTATTTCTTCAATTTCATCACCAAAAAAATGAATTCTATAAGCGTAGTCTCCATACGATGGGTAAACAGTTACAATATCACCTTTAACTTTAAAAGTTCCGCTGCTCACTTCTTCTTCGGTACGCGAGTACAAACTTTGCACCAATTGATGTAAAAATTTTGTACGTGATATAAGTTGGTCTTGTTCAATTTCTATCACATTTTTTTTGAATTCAACTGGATTCCCAATTCCGTATAAACACGAAACCGATGCTACGACCAACACATCTCTACGACCCGATAATAGGGCAGAAGAGGTACTCAAACGCATGCGTTCAATATCTTCGTTAATAGACAAATCTTTTTCTATAAAAGTACCGGTCACTGGAATATAGGCTTCGGGTTGGTAGTAGTCGTAATAGGAAACAAAATACTCTACAGCATTTTCTGGAAAGAATTGTTTAAACTCAGAATACAATTGTGCCGCCAAAGTTTTGTTGTGTGCCAATACCAAAGTAGGGCGATTAACTTGCTCTACCACATTGGCAACGGTAAAGGTTTTTCCAGAACCCGTAACTCCTAATAATACCTGAGAATTTTCACCATCGTTTAATCCATTTACTAATTGCGCAATGGCTTCGGGTTGATCTCCAGTAGGACTGAAATTTGATTTGAGTTTAAAATCCATGGTGTAAAAATACGGAGAATTGGGTTAGAGTTTTGGGCTAGAATTTAAAGAAGAAAATGATTTTAAATTGTTGTTTGTTTTGATGGAACGGGATATAATTGCGTACAAGTGGAGTTATAGATTTAACTGAACGTTAGCATTATTATTTTAGTTGATTACCCTCTTAATTTCAAAATTACTCCGACAATTGATAATTTGTTACCAAAATAGAAGCGGAGAGTTGTAATAAATCTTCGAGTTTTCGTATCATATCTACTGTAAGTCTTTTCTTTTTATTTAATATTTCTGACACACGACTTTTACCACCAATAACACCTACTAAATCTTTTTGTTTCATATTCATTTCTTCCATTCTTATTTTAATTGCTTCAATTGGGTCTGGGGCATCAATTGGGTAAAATAGATTTTCGTAATTTTCAATTAACATCGATATTATTTCTGCTTCATCTCCTTCTTTTGAATTAGGTGCAGTATCAAAAATAACATCAAGCCTTTTAAGAGCATTGTTATAATCGTCCTCTGTTTTAATTGGTTTAATATTCATAATAGTTATTCTTAAATTGTTGTTGCATTTATTTTGTCATATTCGGCATGTGTACCGATAAATCGTATAAATGCCCATTGTCTTATATAATTAAACTTTACAATAAGGCGATATGAATTTCCTTTTATATTAAATACAACTCTATTGTTGGGTAAAATACTTGCACTTGCATAGTTTTTTTTTATATCATTTGGAGATTTCCAATTAGATGTACGGGCAGTTTCGTACCAAGTCTTGAGGTATTGCTCACTATCTGCATGTTTTGTCCAATAATCTCTTAATGTTTTTTTTGCAATAATCCTTTCCATACAATTTTATGTGAAGCAAAGATACTATAAAGTTCTCTAAAAAAGAACTTTAATTTCATTTATATAAAAATCAGATACATATTTATATATGTAATTGTGCAATTCTACATAGGCCAATATACTACCATTACTGACTGTAAAACAAAAAACACTAAAAACGGAATGACCAAATACCCCATTACATCTCGTTCTTGTAATTTGGTGCCTGCTGCCATAATAGGCATGATAATCAACATATAAAAAGGTTGTAGTAAATTGCTTAAACTTTCACCATAAGCAACCGACATGGAGGCTCTAGAAATCATTGCGGTAATTTCTTCTTGTGGTAATCCTACTCCAATTTCTTTTACGGCATTGATGATACTTGGTCCTACTACTGCAAACTCACCACCTGCAGATGGAATGGCAAAATTTACGATTCCACCCGTTAGATAAGCAAAGAAAGGGTAGGTTTCGGCAGTTGCAACGGAGGCCAATACTTCTCCTAGTTTTGCGCCCAAACCGGTATATAGCATAATCCCCATAATACCTGCATAAAATGGATATTGAAATAAAATCCCCGAAATATTACTGCTAGAGCGTTTCATAGAAATGGCATAACGAATTGGGGTTTTATGTAGCAACAAACCAACAATTAGAAAAATAAAAATCATGATGTTGAAATTTAAATCCAGCCCTTTTGTGCTAAAATGATAGATGATATAGGTCAACCCCATTGCGACAATTATCATTTGTAAAAGAATGCTATTGTTTAATTTATCGGATAAAGATTTAAAAGGAAGTTTTAAACTCAAGGCTTCTTCTTTAATACTTTGTTTGTCATCAATAGTTGTATTGATGATAAAATCTTTTAACTCTTTTTGTTGCACTTTTCTAGGCTTTAATAAAAGTAGAAGTAGCGGTGCGCCAACTACAAATAATACTATCATTGCAATATTTAGAGAAGATCCCAAGGTGTTTGAAGTAGCAATGGTATTGTCTAAAACTCCACTTTCTATTAAATAATTTTTTTCTGAATTAAGTAAAAGAGGGATGGAGCTAGAGAGTCCCATTACCCAACTATTCATAGAGATATAAACACAGCCAATTAAAAATGGATAGTTGATGTTTTTTACGCGCATCGCCAATTCTCTTGCCAAAACTGCGGTTATTACTACCCATCCAAAACTGATTAATGATAAGAGCATCCCAATAAAGACTGCTAAAAAATAAACTTGTGTTGGACTTTTTATATAACATGCTAAGCCATCAATTCCTTTTTTTATGATTGGAGACAGTGCAATACTAAACCCTGTAATGATGATGAGTACGATTTGCATTGCAAATCCGAGTAAATCAAAAAAACCATCATACCATGCACTTATTATTTCTAGTGGACTCGCATCTAACCAAGCATAAGATGTGACCGCCGTTACTAAAGTTAATAGTATAGCAAATACAAATGCATGAGGCATGTATTTTAAAAAAGCTTGTGTGAGCTGTTCTCCTAATTTGTTGAGCATTTTTACAAGTATTTAGTTGGTATCGTAAAAATACGGAGAATTAGGTTATAGTTTTAAAGGGGATTAAAATAAAATATTGATTTGATTTTGTAAAAATATATATAAATGAAAGTGATACAATCGCGCACTAGCGGTGTGTTAAGGTTAAGTCTTAAATTGTTTATATTCAATGATAATCAAATCTCGTGTTTTTTTATGAGATTGTCAAACATAAAATAAAATGAATATAAAAACCAAATTTCTATTTTACAAATACAAATGCCTTACTATGAAGTTTTCCGTTGACAGCTATTTGGTAAAAATATTGCCCAACTGAATAGCGTTTGTTTTTTGGGTTTAAATCTACTTGATAGTTACCAGCAAGAACCCGTTCATTATAAATAATTCCTGTTTTTTGACCAAGAATGTTTATCACTTCAATAGTCACATGACTTGCGTTAGGGATATCAAAATCTACAAAAACAGTATTGTCTCTATAGATGGCTCTGTGCGAAAAGTCTGTTATAGAATTGTCAGGATTAGAATTACTATTACATACCACTCCTACATCAGACCTATTATAATTGGCGAGTAATGAGGCGTCAACAACATCTGAATCAATGCATAACCAATCTTCGAGAATTGTAGCATAAATACTTCTAAAATCCGTAGTAAAATTTAAGTTTTCATCTTGATCTAAATTACTTAAATCGGGATGCGTACCTATAAAACCATTTCCTTCAAGACCTTCTCCAAACAACATCATTGTAGAAGCTGATCCATGATCTGTACCGTTAGATCCATTTTCTTCGGGTCTTCTTCCAAATTCAGAAATAGTCATCGCTAATACATTTTTGCCAACCCCAATATCATTTAAATCTTCATAAAAATTACTCACGGCATTTGTTAAATCGTGCATTAATTGTTGGTGAGCTGTTGGTTGTTCGGCATGGGTATCAAAACCATCAAGGGTAACCATATAAATTTTGGTACCTAAGTTTCCTTTTATCAATCGCGCAACAATTGCCAATTGTTTAGAAATATTCGATTCATTATAACCTGCATTGTTAGCTGCATTATTGTATGCTTCGTGAATAACGCCTGCATAGGTATAGGTTGTATTTACAATAGAGCGAATCCACCCTAATTGATTTCCGTAAGTACATTCAGATAAATTTTGCACATTATAGGCTGTGCCATTTTGTGCTATTTCTTCTAATTGATTTGGATTGGCTACTGAAAAAGCATAGCCTGTATCTTCTCCGTTAAATAGTAAATTGCTTAAACTACCTATTTGTATTGCTGGCGGAATTGTAGGTGGATTTAACAAATAATCTGGATATAAATCTTCGAAATAACGCCCTAGAACTCCGGTTCGCAACGAAGTTCTATCATCGTCTACAGTATTAGACCAAATATCAGCAGAGCTAAAATGTGATAGGTTTTGATCTGGATATCCAATGCCATGGGCAATTTTCATTTTGCCATCATTCCAAAGTGGTTGTAAATCTTGCATATAATTTGGCATCCTAAAATCAGATGACAAGGCAAATGAGTTGTTACTTTCAATCTTTATATTGGGTCTTAAATTGGCATAAGTATCAAAATCATATTGAGGAATTACAGTATTTAAACCATCATTACCTCCTTTTAATCTGATGATGACAAGGACTCTGTCATTATCAGAAGTTGTTAATGCGGCACTCAATGGAGTTTGATTTGCAGCCGAAACGGGTAATTTACCAAGCATGATTGACCCAACAGATGTTAATCCTAATGCTTGTAAAAAGGAGCGTCTGTTCCATACAGCATGTTCTTTATCATGATTCTCGCCTAAATCTTTAGGGTTGATATATTTTTTGTGGAGTTTATTTTCTTTGCACATAACAGACTATTTTAATTGAAAAGCAGGAAGCTTAGTAATATGGAAAAGTAAAAGCAGTACTTGGTAGGGAGCAGAATCCCAATTTAAATTCCAAGAGTTATTATCAAAGTAATTTTGAGGAACTTGGTATTTAAATACTGTAGTTGCAATATCGTAATCTGCTTGCGTTTGCAAGCCAGTTGCAATAAAATGATCAACTATATGTTGAGTTACGATTCCAGGATCTGTCTCTGTTGCAGAAGATAATTCGATAGCGAGCTCTCTTACTTCCTCTCTATAATTATCCCAAACTACCCAAAGATACCATTCAATTCCTTGCCAACGACCAATCAATGTGCTTGCGTTTATCCAATCATGATTTCCTTGCCAACCGGCAACATCAGTAGGGTCAAAAATAAGTTGTCCGATTTGACCATTGTACCAAAACATGTTTCTTTTAAACTCATCACTTACTGTAAAATTAGCTTCATTTACAAAGGACACAAAATGGTCATAAGGGCTTTTAACAATTGCCCCTAAGGCTTTATCATCAAAAAAATGGTTGCTTTTAAAAAGCTGTCTATAAACAGGAGCAAGCTCAAAGTTATTAGAGATAAAAGTTGCTGCAAGTTGACTCACAATGGCTTCATTTATTTCTGGAGAAACAAAATAAGCATATAATTTTGTACAGATATAATTTGCAATTAAATCTGCTCTTTGGTCAAATAAAATATCAATGACATCATCATAGCCCCAATTTCCTGTTTGCCCAAAAATAGTTTTATCATCTGTATCAAAATCATTGTTATTAAAAATAGGTTCAAGATAACTTAAGAGGGTTATCTTTGATTAATTTTAGGGTGCTAATATACAAATTTTTATTTCTATAATTATAACGATATTCACATTCCTTTAAATGTAAAAAGAACT
>JAQRMW010000141.1 GCA_028599075.1 Urechidicola sp.
CTTTAAAATTTGTCTAAATTTCTTCTCAGAAATTCGGGAACGGAAAATATACTTGTTCTTCATTGTTTCTCAATAATTTACAAAGATATAAATTTCCCTAAACTATCTTGAACCTTTTTTTTATTAGAAAAGGTGTTTGAGAAGTACCCAACAGATGTTCACTTTTTAAAATCCAAAAACTTGATAGTTAGTACTAAGCCAGAATCAACATTAAATAATCTGTTACAACAACGCATACGATGGGCATCAAAAACTTCAGCTACTAACAATCAGTTTGGTAAATTTGTTGGAATTATAGTTTTATTGATGAACTTGTTAATTATAGTTTTATTGACAACAAGTGTCTTAGGAATAAGCTCAACAAGCAATTTATTTTGGGCATTCGGCTTTAAATTCATCATAGATTCTACCTTGATACTTAAAAGTCTCTATTTTACAAATCAGCTAAAAAGTGTTCTTTTTTACCCATTTATTGCGATTTTACATCCATTATTTATACTTATTATCTCTTTTTTATCAATTTTAAAAATATCTGTAGTTTGGAAAAAACGTCAAATATCTACTAAATAAATTTTACAATTTGACATATAATTATTTACAATACCTTATAAAAACTATCTGATTTTTTCTTATCATTGTATTTCTATTAAACTAACTAAAATGAAAGCCCATACTACGTACAAAATATATCCAAAAGCAATTGAAGAGTTTATTGATGAACACTATGAGTTGGGTACTATTAACTTTGGTAATGTTGAAAACAACGTAAAAGCAATTCTTCAAAAATTAAAGATTGATCATATTTTAGAATGTCAATGGGATGTGACTCATTTGTATTTTTTTGACAAAATTGATGTTAGTAAAAAAAATAATAAGCCTTCAGATTTTGATGATTATTCTAATTTTAAATTCTCTTTTACTTCAAAAATCGAAAAAAATTCTACTATAGAGTATGAGCAAGCTATCGAAAAATTAGAAGCAGACTTTATAAACAAATATCAAAATAGGCTTGACGCTGAACATCAAGAATTCAAGGTTCAAGAATTAAAAAAGAAGAAAAGAAAAGAAAAGAAATACTTACCTATATTGTAACTGGTCTTGTTTTTATTGCTTTAGCTGTGGTACTTCTGATTTTCAAAAATGCACAAGAATAGTTTTCGAATTAAATAAATAGTAGTATTTTTTAAATGAATTACACGATTTACATAATAAATGGTAAGTTTTTGCAAAAATTGATTGATAATTAACAAATTATTCCTACCTTTGATGCTAATCACCCCACAAACCCCACATTATGGCTCTTTACACTTACAAAACCTCGAACCCTGCGTTTAGCAGAGATGTTTGGAAAGGCTACGCCTCTACCTCAAACAAAATGACCATTAATGGCATTATTGTAAAATCTTTTTTCTGTTTAATCTTAGTTGCAAGTTCAACTTGGCTTACTTGGCAATTAATTGGGCAAGGATACAATACCAATTTATTTATTTATGGCGGACTTACCGGAACTGTCTTCTTTAGCCTAATTACAGCATTTATCCACCGATTGGCTCGTGTTTTAGTTCCGTTATATTCTTTAGCACTGGGATTTTTTCTAGGTGGAATTACAATCTATGCAGAAAGCAAGTTTAAAGGAATGCCAATGCAGGCAATTGGTGTAACTATTACAACATTTTTTGTAATGTTATTTTTATACAAATCCAAAATTGTAAAAGTTGCTGAAAGATTTAGAAGTGTGTTGATTATTGCTATCACAATCATTTCTATTATTTATGTGATAAGTTGGACATTGCACTTTTTTAATATCGACACACCATTTACAATATTAGATAGTTCTTCTTATTTAGCCTTAGGATTTAATATTATTGCAGCTGGTGTCGTGGCTTTTACATTAATGTTAGATTTTGATTTTATTGAAAGAAAGAAAAATCATGTACCTAGATATATGGAATGGGTTGCAACGTGGGGTTTACTAGTTACTCTTATTTGGGTATACGTTGAAGCTTTAAGAATTGTAAAGAGAATTGTAATTAGTTAATTCAAAAATAGTGCGATAATTTCTTCGGAATGCATCCAAAAATATATTAAGCCTAATAAAGCGATGAGCATTAATATCAATCGTATTCTATTAGGTTTTTTCTTTTTTTTAAATCTTGAAGTTTCCATTTATTTATTATTTAAATTGTTGAAATCTACTCTTTCTTCGCTCTAAGTATTTAGCTTTCGCTGAATGCCAATATCATTCTTCTTATTATACTTTCTTACCTCTAAGCATTTCTCGTTTACCTGGAGGTCCTAGAAGTTTTTCGACTTTAAAACCCACCTCAATCATTGCTCTTCTAACCGATCCTTTAGCAGCATAAGTAACTAGTATCCCTCCTGATTTTAAAGCATCAAACATTTTTTGAAAGATCTCAACTATCCATAATTCTGGTTGTACTCTTGCTCCAAATGCATCAAAATAGATAAGGTTAAAATTATGCTTATCATCTATATCTTTAAAATCTTGCTCACGCTTAGTCAAAGAAAAATTATCACTTAAAATACATTTTTCTTCCCAAGAGCTAGAATGCATTTTTTTAAAAGCACCTGCTAAATCATCTGCTTTTAATTCTGACACATAGTTTAATTGATTCAATTCTTCTTCTGAAATAGGAAACTTCTCTACCCCAACATAATCAACTTCTAATCCTAATTTTTCAGCTTCAATAAAAGTGATAAAACTATTTAACCCTGTTCCAAAACCAATTTCTAATACATCTATTTTTTGAATTCGGAACAAGGTTAAACCATTCTTAATAAACACATGATATGCCTCTTGAATTGCTCCATGCTTAGAATGATATTGCTCATTCCATTCAGGAATATGAATCGTTGTAGAGCCGTCTGAAGTGGTAATTATTTCACGTTTCACGTCATTCGATTAATAACTTTTCAATTCTAGGGATTGGACCTGTACACGTAGTTTTATGACAAGCTATACATGTATGAATCGTTGCATTATATGCCTGCTTTAATGAATCTTTAGAAACCTCATAAATAGCTTTTTGATGCTTTTCAAAAAGACTTGCAAAAACTTGAAAACTCTCATCACGCTCAAAACGATCTGTCATTTTTGCCGTATGTAGCTCATTAAAGTTAGCTGGTAATGAAGTTAAGACCTCTTCATTTATAATTTGACTTTTTAAACTGTCGTTATACACATAAAATTCCTCCATCAGCAAAGCCAACTCAGAAGACACGTACATATCAAATGGTTGTTTTTCTACAACTGCTTGGTTCTCATTTTTACAAGAAACCACCAAAAAGAACAGAAAAAAAATTGTTAGATACTTAAACTTCATAACATTAAATTATTCTGCCATAAGGACACCATCCGCTAAAAAGGAATAGGTAAACTTAGGCTCAGTTATTTTTGCAATTTCTTCTTCTGATTGACCTGCATCTTTAGCAAAATGTTGCAACTCTTCAATTGAAGTTACACTCACATAAGCTTTTCCATTTACAATAACTTCTCTTTCATCAGAGTTCATCGGAACAAAAAACCCATAATCTTTAAACTTTACAGTTGTTTCTTGCTCATCACCTAAGTCGATTTTCATCCAGCAACCTTTAGTTTTACACACCTCATTAACTTTAGATGCAAATTTAACATCAATTGTATCTCCTTCTTTTAATGCTTTAAATTTTGAAATCATTTGATCTTTAGTAATCGCATTTTCTGCTGTGATTTTTTCACCAAATGATGCATAATTCACTTTTACTTCTTCTTTTTTACATGCAATAATTGTAATTATGAATACAATTAGTAGTCCTACTTTTTTCATGGTTAATTATTTTTAGTTAACACAAATTTATCAATCCATTGTGAATTAAAAAAGTAATATTGAATAATTAATTTTATACCTTTGCAATTGAATAAAGCACAAAATAAATGAGAACAGAAACACAAAATATTAGCATAGAAAAAGTGACTGAATCGAGAATTAATGAAGTCGATTTTAACAACTTAGCATTTGGCAGCGTTTTTACAGATCATATGTACGAGTGCGATTTTAAAGATGGTAAATGGCAAACACCTGTTATAAAACCCTATGGCCCTATAATGATGGCACCATCAGCAAAAGTGTTTCATTATGGTCAAGCTGTTTTTGAAGGAATGAAAGCTTACAAAGCAGATGATGATACCATATGGATGTTTAGGCCAGAAGAAAATCAGAAGAGAATTAACATTTCATCAGGAAGATTACAAATGCCAGCATTCCCTAAAGAATTATTTTTTGAAGGATTAGAAACTTTATTAAAATTAGATAGAGATTGGATACAAAAAGGAGAAGATAACTCAATGTATATTCGCCCTTTTGTTATTGCAACAGAAGCTGGGGTATCTGCATCTCCATCAAATGAATATAAATTTATGTTTTTACTCTCACCTGCCCAAGCATATTTTAAAGCTGGTTCTGGTGTAAAAGTATTATTTGCTGATAAGTTTAGTCGTTCTGCAAATGGTGGTGTTGGATATGCAAAAGCTGCCGGAAATTATGCTGGACAGTTTTACCCTACACATTTAGCACAAGAAGCTGGCTACCAACAAGTAGTTTGGACAGATGCTGACAAACACGAATCTTTAGAAGAAGCAGGTGTTATGAATGTGTTTTTTAGAGTAGGTGATACTTTAATTACAGCACCAACATCTGATAGAATTCTTGATGGGATTACACGAAAAAGTATCATTCAGGTTGCTGAAAATGAAGGTATCAAAGTTGAAGTACGTACAGTATCTGTTTATGAAATTGAAGATGCTGCAAAAAACGGAACCTTATTAGAAATGTTTGGAGCCGGAACAGCTGCAGTGGTTAGCTCAATTTCAGGGTTTGGGTTTAAAGGTAACGATTATGAGCTTCCAAAATTAGATGACAAAGACTGTTATGCAATACGCTTAAGAAAACGTATTACTGATATTCAAACCAATAAAGCTGAAGATATTTTTGGCTGGAGATATCAAGTGAAAGAATAATTAAAAAGTCGCCAATTGGCGACTTTTTATATTTTATAATGCTTCGGAAATTGACTTTGCAATTCCTAAAAACTCCTCAGACTCTAAGGACACTTTTTTCTTAAACTGAATATCTTCCATTGCATTTAGTGGAATCAAATGCACATGAACATGCGGTACCTCTAATCCAATGACTGACATCCCAATGCGCTCACACGGAACAACCTTCTCAAGAGCAATTGCAATTTTTCTAGAAAACTCCATAAGCTTGATATAAGTTTCTTCCTCTAAATCAAACAAACGATTTACTTCCTTTTTTGGCAAAACTAGGGTATGCCCTTTTGCATTTGGATTGATATCTAAGAAAGCAAAAAAATCATCATTCTCAGCTACTTTGTAACATGGAATTTCGCCATTAATAATCTTTGTAAATATAGATGCCATTATCGTGAAATTTCAATTATTTCGAATTTCATAATTCCGTTAGGAACCTGAATTTCTGCTACATCTCCAACACTATTCCCTAATAATCCTTTACCAATTGGAGAGTTTACAGATAGCTTCCCTAATTTTAAATCAGACTCAGAATCAGCAACCAGCGTATAACTAAACTCCATATTATTAGCAATATTTTTTATTTTTACTTTAGACAACACTAATACTTTCGAATTATCTAACTGAGATTCATCAATAATTCTAGCGCCAGAAAAAACTTGTTTTAACTTAGCTATTTTTAATTCTAATAAAGACTGCTCTTCTTTTGCAGCATGGTATTCAGCATTTTCACTTAAATCTCCTTTATCTCTTGCATCTCCAATTTCTTGTGATACTCTTGGTCTTTCAACATTTTCTAAATGCTCTAATTCCTCTTTTAATCGTTGGAATCCTTCTGGTGTATAATAAGACACTTCACTCATAACTCATCATTTTAATAAATAAAAAATCCCAAAACTGCTATGCAGTATGAGACCTACTACAAATGTACAAAATATTTGTAAATTGCGGTCGTTTATAAAAGAACAATCAATTTTAAATGAAAAAATTTCTTCTATTATTTAGCTTCATCGCACTTCTTGGATGTGAGAGTAATGAGAACTTTAGCAGATGCGATATTATAAATTCTGCTACTATTAATTTGGTGAATCCCGAATTTATCAACTTACAAGTTCCTGGCGGATGGGCATATGCAAGTGGCGGCCCTCGTGGATTAATTCTATATAATGCTGGCAGCTCTTTTAAAGCTTTTAGTCGAGAATGTCCGCATTCAAATACTTGCACAAGTGCTATGGTTGTTGAGAATGATATAAAAATGGTGTGCCCTTGTGATGATGCTGCCTTTAGTATTTTAGATGGATCTCCACAAACATCGGGTATCAACGATTCTGTTTGTGAGTTTAAAGTTACACAGGTAAGCGGCACTGTTTTAAGTGTTACTAATTTTTAGTAATTCCAATAATACAATCAACACTTTTCTTTTCAAATTTTTCTCTTTAGCCTAAAACATTAAATGTTTACTTTTGTGCGAAAGAATTTACGTGAAAAATTATTTTTCTTCTGATTTTAAACTAGGCGTTCTTGGTGGTGGTCAACTGGGTAGAATGTTGCTGGCTGAAACTCAAAAATTTGACATTTACACTACTATTCTAGACAGCTCTAAAGAGGTTCCATGTGCTCAAATTTGCAATAAGTTTGTTGTGGGAGATTTGATGAACTATGATGATGTGTATAATTTTGGGAAACAAGTAGATGTATTAACGATAGAAATAGAACATGTAAATGTAGATGCTTTAGAAGCTTTAGAAAAAGAAGGAATTGTTGTTTATCCAACTCCAAAATCTTTACGTATCATCCAAAATAAAGGAACTCAAAAACAGTTTTTTGTTGACCATAAAATTCCGATCTCTCCTTTTTTTAGGTCTAATTCTTTGGATGCTTTGCATGAAGCAATCAACTCAAAAAAGTTGGTTTTTCCATTTGTTTGGAAATCAACTCAATTTGGATATGACGGTATGGGAGTGAAAATGATTAAATCTGTTGATGATTTAAAATCGCTATCAAATGTTGAGTGTATTGCCGAAGATTTAATTCCGTTTAAAAATGAATTGGCAGTGATTGTTGCTCGCAATAAAAGTGGTGAGGTAAAAACATATCCTGTGGTTGAAATGGAATTTCATCCAGAAGCAAATCAGGTAGAATATGTTATTTGTCCTGCACGTATTTCTGACGATATAGCAAAAAAAGCAAAAGAGGTAGCATTAAAAGTTGTGGAGTTATTTGAGTTTATTGGAATTTTAGCAGTAGAAATGTTTCAAACACAAAACGACGAAATAATTGTAAATGAAGTAGCGCCTAGAACTCATAACAGTGGGCATTATAGTATAGAAGCTTCATACACTAACCAATTTGAGCAGCATTTAAGAGCAATTTTAAATCTACCTTTAGGAAACACCGAAAGTAAAGTTGGTGGAATTATGGTAAATTTGGTGGGTGAAGATGGGTTTAGTGGTAATGTTGTTTATGAGAATATGAATGAAATATTGGCGATTGATGGAGTTACGCCACACATATACGGCAAAAAAGAAACACGTCCTTTTAGAAAAATGGGACATGTAACCATAGTAAATAAAAACATTGACGAAGCACGTAAAACTGCTGAGTTTGTAAAGAAAACGATACGAGTGATTAGCAAGAAATAACAAAATACAAATCTCAAATTCCAATGCTTTTGATTTTGGAAGTTTTTTTGAATTTAAATTTTATTAAATTATGAGTAAAGTAGGAATCATTATGGGAAGCAATTCAGACCTCCCAATTATGCAAGGTGCAATTGATATTTTAAATAGTTTTGATATTGAAATAGAGGTTGATATTGTTTCGGCGCATCGCACACCAGAAAAATTATTTGACTATGCTAAAAATGCTCACACAAAAGGCATATCTGTAATTATTGCCGGAGCAGGTGGTGCAGCACATTTACCTGGAATGGTAGCCGCAATGAGCCCATTACCCGTTATTGGAGTTCCTGTAAAATCGAGAAACTCGATTGATGGATGGGATTCTGTATTGTCAATTCTTCAAATGCCATCTGGTGTTCCTGTTGCAACAGTTGCTTTAGATGGGGCTACAAATGCAGGAATATTAGCAGCTCAAATTATAGGGTCTTCTGATAAATGCGTTTTAGATAAAATTATTTTTTATAAAGAAAGTCTAAAACTTAAAGTAAATAAAGCTTCAGATGAAATGAAAAAATAATTTTTATTTTCATCAATCCCAATAGCTGCCGAGACAAAAAACAAACACAAATTCCAATAGTATAATTATTTCAATTACGTATGAATCCTCTTTTATCACCTTTCACAACTCCATACACTTCTGCTCCTTTTTCAAAAATAAAAAACGAACATTTTAAACCTGCTATCGAAAAAGCAATCATATCAGCAAAAAAAGAAATTGATGTATTGGTAGCAAATAAAGCAACACCAACTTATAAAAATACTATTGAATCTTTAGAGTTTGTTGGGATGCAAATGAAACGGGTTACAAGCATTTTCTTTAATTTGAATTCTGCAGAAACAAATGATACGATTCAAAAAATTGCGCAAGAGGTTTCTCCCCTATTATCTGAATTTGCTAATGACATCCGATTAAATCAACAACTTTTTGAAAGAGTAAAAGAAATTTATACCCAAAAAGACTCTCTCGACTTATCAACTGAACAAAAAACATTATTGAGCAATCAATACAAAATGTTTGTACGTAATGGAGCCAACTTATCTGCTACTGATAAAGAAAAATTGCGATCAATTGACAAACAAGCTTCTAAATTGTCATTACAATTTGGAGAAAATATTTTAGCAGAAACCAATGCTTTTGAATTACATATAACTGATGAAAATCAATTAAAAGGACTACCTGATGGTGCTAAAGAAGCAGCTCAATTAACAGCAAAGCAAAAAGAAAAAGAGGGTTGGCTATTTACACTAGATTACCCTAGCTATGTTCCTTTTATGACCTATATTGATGATAGATCTTTGCGAGAACAAATGGCAAAAGCTTTTGGAGCGAGGTCTTTTCAAGAGAATGAATTTGATAATCAGCAAATAGTTTTAGACATTGTTAAACTCCGACATCAGAGGGCTAATCTATTAGGATATAATACACATGCTGATTTTGTCTTGGAAGAACGAATGGCTGAAAAACCTGAAAAAGTATTGTCTTTCTTAAACGATTTATTGCTGAAAGCAAAACCTGCTGCATTGAGAGAGTTCAAACAACTATCTGAATTTTCTCAAAAAGATGGTATCGAAATTTTACAAAAGTGGGATGGATCTTATTATGCCGAAAAATTAAAAAAAGAACTGTTTGATTTTGATGAAGAAGCGTTAAAACCATACTTTAAATTAGAGAATGTTTTAAATGGTGTTTTTACCATTGCACATAAATTATACAATTTAAATTTTGAAGAAATAAATGATATCGACAAATATCATCAAGATGTAAAAACATATAAAGTTACTGACAGCAAAGGGAATTTAGTTGCTGTATTCTATGCAGATTTTTTTCCTAGAGAAGGAAAACGTAATGGAGCGTGGATGACCTCATATAAAGATCAATGGATACAGGATGGGGAGAATTCTAGACCTCATATTTCTATCGTTTGTAATTTTACCAAACCAACAGAGTCAAAGCCTTCATTATTAACTTTTAATGAAGTAACAACTTTATTCCACGAGTTTGGACATGCGCTTCATGGTATGTTGGCAAATACAACATACCCAAGTTTATCTGGTACAAGTGTCCATTGGGATTTTGTTGAGTTACCAAGTCAGGTATTAGAAAATTGGTGTTATGAGAAAGAGGCATTAGACCTTTTTGCAAGACATTATAAAACAGAAGCTCAAATTCCGATGGAATTGGTCCAAAAAATAAAAGATGCATCAACATTCTTAGAAGGAACTGCAACAATGCGTCAGCTGAGTTTTGGAATATTAGATATGAATTGGCATTCGGGTGAATCCCCAGAAAACATTTTATCTGTTAAAGGATTTGAATCTGCTGTATTTGCTGATACTCAATTATATCCTGATGTTGCAGAGAATTGTATGAGCACAGCTTTTTCACATATTTTTCAAGGTGGCTATTCTTCTGGGTATTATTCTTACAAATGGGCAGAAGTATTGGATGCAGATGCTTTTGAATACTTTAAGGAAGCTGGTATCTTCAATCAAGTAGTTGCCGATAAATTCAAAGAAAATATACTTTCAAAAGGCGGTACTGACAAACCGATGGCACTTTACAAAAAATTTAGAGGAAAAGAGCCCAATGCAAATGCTTTATTAAAAAGAGCGGGACTTTTAAAATAAGATTAACCTTACTATTTATCACTTTTTGTATTTCTATTTGCTTTGAGGTAATATCAAGGTTACATAAATGTCAATTTATAAATTTTTTATCATAATTAAAGTATCGTATAAACTACTGCTAAAAAAGCACATTTCAACAGTCATACAACGCAATAAACGACAACTACATTTATTGATTAAAATATAAATTGCTTGTTTTTTTAAATGAATGGTATGTTTTTTTAAATGAATGGTAAATTTTTTATCATTTTGTTTGGTTGGTATTAATATTAGCCATATCTTTGAGGAGTAATAAAATTTCTAAACCCCACAAATCCCCACAATGATGAAATTATTTACATATAAACCTATCGCTTTTTTGCTAAGTCTTTTAGCAGATCGATTTATTTCTATTAATAGGAAGAACGGTTTCACAGTGATTAGCATCAGTAACAAGATTTTTTTGTTAGGTGGAGATTTAATTGTATTTCTTAAAAGACATCAGAAAAGGATAGGTTTTCTTTTTACAGAGAAAATTTCAAAAAATATTTTACAATACATTTTAGTAGGAAAGGATAAATCGGTCGTAATCATACGTAAAATGATTACCCCCACAGTAAACATGGCGCCAGGTTATTGCGGCTAGATTTATTCTACTAAAAATCATAAAGTCCCCACATTATGAAAACAATTACTCAAAATATCTTACTTGTAGCTTTTGCAAGCTTTATGTTCTTCTCTTGTGCTACTGATGATAGTGAAGAATTCATTCAAAGTGAAAAAATTGTTGATATACAACTTACTTACACAAGCTTAGAATCTGAAATTACTACTCTAATTAATGAGTATAGATCTTCTAACGGATTATCAACCCTAAATGTTATGAATATTGTTTCTTTTGAAGCAGAAACTCATACAGAGTATATGGTTCGAGTTGGAGAAGTAAATCATGATAATTTTAATGAAAGATACCAATACTTAGTTGCCAATGCTAATGCTAAAAGTGCGTCAGAAAATGTTGCTTACGGCTATAACTCGGCAGAGAGTGTTGTAAATGCTTGGTTAAACAGTCCGAGTCATAAAGAAATTATAAGCAATCCTTCATTTACTGATTTTGGTATTTCAACTAAAATTGATAGTGATGGTAAATATTATTACACAAACATTTTTATAAAAAAATAGATAGAAAAATTATTTTGTTAATATACGTATCCCCACAACGGTAGTATATAATTAGTTAGCATTTCATTGTACGCTTCCCCCACAGAAGATACAATGAAATGTTTTTTTATGAAATAAGTTTATGGTTTTATTACATATATATTTAATAACAGATAAAGATTGTACTTATCGTCACTCCACTGACTCTAGAATTAAAAAGCTTCATACACGACACTGTGTTATCCTTAATATATAAAAAACAGAGTAATTAAAAGCTTTGAGGAAATACAACTACAAAACATAATTGCATAAAAAAGCAGCTGCAACAAACTTTTAAGATTTTTCTCGTCCCCACAACAATAGAAATCGGTAAAGTATAATGTTACAACTGCTAAGATTTATGAGCTTAAAAACAGCCACAATAAAAACTTAATAAGATTTCTCGTCCCCACAACAATAGTCTGTTAGTTTAGGTATTGTGACTGCTAAATTTTTAACTCTTTATATAATTTATAAAACAGCCGCAAAATAAATCTTGTAGATATATCATCCCCACAACAATAGTCTTAGCTTTATATATGCGACTGCTATTTTATTACTTCATTTTTATAATGATAAATTCTGTTCTTCTATTTAATTGATGCTCTTCTTCAGAACATTTTACTCCACTCGAACATTTGTTAATCAATTGAGATTCTCCAAAACCTTCATGCTTTGTAATTCTTTCTTCACTAATTCCTTGAGAAATAATATACTCATAGGTTGATTTTGCACGATTAGCAGAAAGTGTAATATTATAACGATCACTTCCTCTACTATCAGTATGCGACTCTAATCGAATTACCATTCCTGGATATTTATTCATCAACTCTACTACTTTGTCTAATTCAACTGCAGCATCTAGACGGATGTTAAATTTGTCCAAATCAAAATAAATAGTTTCTAAATCTGCTAATAAAACAACATCTTCTATTGGTGCTAAACCAATGTTTAGGTCAACAATAATTTCTTTTTGTTTTTCCAAACCATGAGAACTAAAGTCTTTTGAAATTGGTAAATACTTATGTTTAGATCCTTTTAAGGCAAAATCTGAATCTCTTTCAATTAAATGCTCATAACTACCATCTTCTTCTGTAATGAAGTAAGCAATTTCTTCTCCATTTTTTCTAGCTAAAATAACTTTAGCTCCTGCAATTGGTTGGTTATTAATCGCATCAAAAATTTGACCTTTTAATCGTAACGGTGGAATTCTATTAAATGCATAAATATCATCTCCTCCAACTCCTCCATTTCGGTTAGAAGCAACATATCCTTTAAATCCTTCGCTGTCTAAATAATAAGCAAAATCATCTTTTTTACTGTTGATTGGTTCTCCTAAATTAATGATATTAACTGGCGTATCGTTTTCATCTAAAACAGTTACATACACATCTAACATACCCATACCAACATGCCCATCAGAAGAGAAGTATAAAGTTCCTTCATTATGAACAAAAGGGAAGGTTTCGTTACCTTCAGAGTTTACAATTGACCCTAAATTTTTTGGAGTATCTAAACTACCATCCTCTTTAATATCGCTCACGTAAATATCAGTTCCTCCAAATCCATTAGGCATATCAGAAACAAAATAAAGTTTAGTGCCATCTTCATTTAACGATGGGTTATATACCATATAATCTGGATTATTTAAGCTTATTGGCATTACATTTGACCACAGGTCATCAATCAATTCAGAAGTATAAATTCCCATTTGACTGGTGCCATCGTCATCATTTATTTTTTTATTTCCTTCAGTATTATTTCTAGAAAAATACATTTTAGTGCCATCAGTATTAAATGTTACCGAACCATTATGAAATTTTGGAACATTAACATCCCCCTCAACTTGTATGGTTGATTCAACTGAAGCGCCTTCTTTATTGGTTTGATAAATAGCTATCATAGGTTGCTCATCCCAACTGTAAGTTCGCACAATAGAAACACCATCATCTCGAGAAGATGAAAACAAAATCTGATCTCCTAATTCATAAGCGCCATATTCATTATACTCGGTATTAATACCTAAAGTATCTACTGTATAGCTCTCGTATGAATTAAAAATTCCGCTTGCTAAATCTCCATCTTTAAAAAATGCTTTTACTCTAGAGTCTTCTTTGTTACCCGCTTCTTTATATTTCTTCATCCAAACTTTTGACTCTTTATACTCACCAGAAGCTCTTAAAACTTGGGCGTAATAATAGTAATATTCTGAAGGCACATTTGACTGTTCAACCACTTGTTTGTATATCGGCAATGCCATTTCTGGCTTTCTCAACATAATATAAGCATCACCCAATTTACGTAAAGCATAGTCTTTATTAATGTCTTTGTCAATCATCTTTTGGTACTGCTCTACAGCTTTTACAAAAGAAAATTGATTATACGATTTCTCTGCACGCTTCTGTCTAGCTGTTTGACCAATTGCTGACGAACCAATCAAAACAAAAGCAATAAATAGTAGTTTTATATTTTTCATAATCATCATATTGATTAAAAGCATCTAGGTGATTTTAATTTGTTTCTTGAGAATTTAAATTCGTATATCACTAATATTTCATGTGAACCTGAAGTGTATGGTTTAATATCTCCAGATGGAACCTCATAGGCATAACCAACTCTTAATTGTTTTCCTACTTGTACATCCATTAAGAAACCAAAATCTCTTTGCTCATCATTAATTCTATATGAAGCTCCTAACCATAACTTTTCGTAGAACAAAAATGTTGCAGTTAAATCGGTAGATATAGGTGCTCCTTTAGTATATTTATTTTGCATTGTAGGTTTAAACTTTAAGTTTTCACCCAAGTTAAATACATACCCAGAGATTAGAAAATAATGCACTCTATCTAAACTTTTATACTGACTGTCGTTATTCTTATCATGGTTTATGATTCTTGGAACAGATAATCCAACATACCATTTATCTGTATGTAAAAGAGCTCCAGCACCAACATTCATATTCCATCTGTTCAATTTTTCGTTAAAATAGTTATCTCCGCTATTAATTAACTCTTCATCAATTTTATAATAAGTAGCTCCTGCTTTAATACCAAAAGCTAAATTCACTTTTTCTGATGCTTTTATGGTATAAGAAAAATCTCCATAAGCCGAAGTAAAACTCTCAAAACCTAATTCATCTTTTAAGAATGACAAACCTATACCCACCTTTTCATTTCTCAAAGGAGAATGTATAGATAAGGTTTGAGTTTCTGGACCATCTTTAATTCCTGTCCATTGATTTCTACTCAAAAAATTGATAGCCAGAGCATTTCTACTTCCTGCATATGCAGGATTCACCGCAATAGTATTATACATATACTGCGTAAACTGTGGTTGTTGCTGTCCATAAGATTTTATCGACACTAACAACAATAACACGATTAGTGGGGCAAACTTTTTCATAATGGTATAGTCCTTATTTTTCATTGTTATTTTCCTAAATAGATTGGTCCTGTAAATGGTTTAAATCCGCTATCAACAACATTTACTATGTAGTAATAGGTACCTGATGGAAGGTCAGATGTATTCCCAATTGTAATACCACCTGTTGTATGTAAACCATCCCAATTATTTTGATAATTAGAAGATTCAAACACAATGTGACCCCATCTGTTAAAGATTTTAATTTCATATATGAAACCACACCCTTCTTGTAATTCACCACCAACCACAAAAGTATCGTTAACACTATCGCCATTTGGGGTAACTGCTTTTGAGATATATAATCCATCTTCTTCTAATGAACATGGTAATACTATACAATCATCATTAACATTCACCGAAAATTCAACTACATTATTATTACAACCTTCGATATAATAATATGTAATTAAATAATCTCCTAAAGACACATTTCTAGGGTTAAAATTGCTATTAGTTAATCCACCTGTTATATCAACATCATTCCATATTCCATCAGTATTAATACCATCTGCCAACAGTGTAAATAAATCTATTGATAGGTCATCAATACAAATACTTAATAACTGTGTTGTCACAGTATCTGTTCCAGATTCAACATTTATGATTTGCGTAAATGATTCTTCATTTCCACATTCATCTGTAAATACCCAATCTCTTGTAATGGTATAATTACCATCATCATCTGGTGTAGTTTCTGATTCTGTAAATGTCATATCAACATCACTACTACAATTATCCTCAAATGTGATTTCTGCTACCTCTGGAATTTCATCACAAACGACTGTGATATTTTCATCGGGTAAATTTGATAACGTCGGTGCTGTTGTATCTTGAACTGTTACGATTTGAGTGTGTACTGTTTCTAATCCACAGTCATCTGTCGCTGTCCATACTCTTGTTAAGGTATAGTCATTGGCACAAGTACCATCCGTTCTTGTTTCGCTGTATGTTACAGTTGCAGTTGAACAATTGTCATCCGCAGTTAAAGTATCCGCTGTTGGTACCGAGTCGCATTCAACCGATACATCTGTAGGTAGTGATTCATTAAACGTCGGTGCTGTCGTATCTTGAACTGTTACTATTTGAGTGTGTACTGTTTCTAGTCCACAGTCATCTGTCGCTGTCCATACTCTTGTTAGGGTATAGTCATTGGCACAACTACCGTCCGTTCTTGTCTCGTTGTATGTTACATCTGCTGTTCCACAGTTGTCTGATCCTGTTAAGGTAGCTGCTGTTGGTACAGTGTCACATTCTACTGTTACATCTGTAGGTAATGACTCATTGAACGTTGGTACTGTTGTGTCTTGAACTGTTACAACTTGAGTGTGTACTGTTTCTAGTCCACAGTCATCTGTCGCTGTCCATACTCTTGTAAGTATATAGTCATTTGCACAACTACCATCTGTTCTTGTTTCGCTGTATGTTACATCCGCTGTTCCACAGTTGTCATCAGCAGTAAGTGTGTCCGCTGTTGGCACATTGTCACATTCTACTGTAGTGTCTACTGGTAACGACTCATTAAACGTCGGTGCTGTTGTATCTTGAACTGTTACGATTTGAGTGTGTACTGTTTCTAATCCACAGTCATCTGTCGCTGTCCATACTCTTGTAAGTGTATAGTCATTTGCACAACTACCGTCCGTTCTTGTCTCGTTGTATGTTACTGTTGCAGTTGAACAATTGTCATCAGCAGTAAGTGTGTCCGCTGTTGGCACATTGTCACATTCTACTGTAGTGTCTACTGGTAACGACTCATTAAACGTCGGTGCTGTTGTATCTTGAACAGTGATTGTTTGAGTGTCAGTTGCTGTATTACCACAACCATCAGTAATTGTAAAAGTTCTTGTTACTAATACAATACATGCATCAAAATTTGCACAAGAATCAATATAAGTAATTACATAATCATCTAAATCATCAGAAGCAGTACCGCCACCTCCTAAAGCAGCTTCTAATTCTGCTAAGGTAATTGTAGTCTCTGTTGTAGCTAATGGAAGTCCTGTTATTTCATTTGGATGACATCCCTCTATGGTATAAATCATCAGGAGCTATAATTAATGGGTTTTCATTATCTATTACTAGTATAGTTATTTCAATTGGTGACGGATCTACACAACCACTACTATCTTTAGCATAAACTGTATAAACTCCAGCATTCAATCCAGTAAACACACCAGAAGTATTACTAAAATCAATATTATCTAAACTAAAACTATAAGGCCCTGTACCTCCACTACCAGTTACGGTAATTGAACCATCGGCATCACCTGAACAATTTATGTCTTGATGATCTTCGATAGTTTCTGACGTATCAACACTAATAACCGTTACATCAAAAACACAAGTATCAACAACTGGATCTCCACTTGTTGGAGTATAAGTTGCTGTATAAGTTACTGTTGTATCACCAATAGGAAATAAATCCCCAGGGTTATGTGTAGAAGTAACAACAAAATTAATTCCATCACTACAAGCAACATCTAATAATGTAGCATTATAAAAAAGTCTATCAACATAACATTGATTATTACCTGTACCTGAAAAAACAAGTTTTAAGTAATATGCTCCACTCGGAACTGAACTTGGAATTGTAATTGTTTGAAGTCCGCTAGTTGTAATATTAGATATTGTTTGCGAATGTATGATTGTAACTCCATCTAGAACTTGTAGCTCCCAATTAAAATTTTGTCCTGCTCCAACAATAAGCTCCATACTAATCGGAACATTATTTAAGGTGTTAAAATATTGTAATGGTGTAGTAAAATATGGATCTCCTGAACCTGTTGATTGCCATAATCTTAAATTGTTAGAGCCTATTCGTTGTACCCTATTATAGTCCCAACACCCTGAACTTGATTCAGGCAAATCAAACTCCATAAAGAATGAATATTCGTCACCTGTAATTGCAGTACAACATCTATATGAAAAACTTGGTGGTGTCCAAGAAACAATACCTCCTAAATCTGAATCAGCACAAACTGGATCAATAATCGGAGGACAATCATCTTTTAAAATAGCACAAGTTGTATCAGTAATTAATGTATCGATTATAATATCGGATGTAGTTACTTCACATCCCATTGAATCAGTTACTGTAATAACATAAGTGCCATCAGCAAGGTTAGAAAATGTACCCGTATTTTGCGAAGTACCTCCACCATCTATAGAGTATGTATATGGAGAAGCTCCATTAACTCCAGAAACAACAATCTCACCAGTATCACTTCCTGAGCAGTCTTCATCAGTTTTGGAAACAATTATATAGCTTAAGTCTGTAATTTGTAAATCTAATAATACTGCTGGAGAAGCACAGTTATCAATACTATTGTAATAAAAAGCATAATATGCTCCTGGAACATTAACTGTTGTATTTGACAAATGATCAGATACTACTAAAGGATCAACATTTGTACTCCAAGTTAAAACTGAACCTCCTGGTCCAGAACCAGTAATATAATCATCCAATTCTACTGTAGTTGGGTCACAAAATACTCTAGGATAAGCAGTACTCTCTGGTTGCAAAGTAGGTGGTGTTGCATACCCTTCAAGGCTTAATCTAAGTCCGTCAACTACTACTACAGATCTTCCGGGGTTTCCTGTTTCATAATAAACATTTACTTCACCAGAATTATCTGTAGTAAATGTAATACATACTGTTTCCCAAAATGGATCAATCTCTGTCCAACCACCTGCATTTTGAAAAGCTCCTGAAGTTGCTGTAGAAAGTATACTTGGGAAATCTGATAGTGGGTGTATATTTAAATCTGCATGTGTATATTCTAATGCATCACCTCCAGAGATCTGTATACCTCCAGAACTAATTCCAAAATTTAAGTTTGGTTCAAATTCTGTTAAAACTCCAGCATCCTCTGACTCCCACCATGCTCCATTACTATAACGAGGAATTACTCCTATTTCAAAACATATAGTATATTCTGCATTAGGGATAACAGTAGCTTCTTGATTTATACTTTCATTTTTAAATGAAAAAATTGCAAAACCACCTCCATCAGGTGAAGGTGAAATAATTGCAGGTGTTGAAACATTTGCTCCAGAATAAGAATAAGAAACATATTGACCTTCAGAGAAATCGACGGTACCATGGTCATCCCAACAGCTATATTCTACATCAACTCCATATACACCGTTTCCACCAACACCAATATACTCATCATAAGAAGTGTCTTCTGCATTAAAAGAGCCACAGGTAATAACATTACATGTCCCAACTGGACTTGGGGTTGCAACTGAAGAGCTAGAACTTGCATTATGTACAAAGCGATTTTGAGCAGCTTTAACTTTTAATGCTCTATTATAGCTTTGTAAAAAGTCTTCTGAATAAACACTAGAGTCTGGCCAAAAATCAGATTCTTTTAAACTTTGTAAAGGTCTGTTTTTTACTTTTGCAGATTCTGTTTCTTGACCATAAAATGTGTTTATTGTCAATAACAAAAGAAAAGTAACCGAAATTTTAAAAAAGTCTTTCATAATTTCTCCCACCTTTAGTTCATAAAAAAAGCTGACCTCCTTTTAGTGGGATAAAGTCTCAGCGTTCTAAATATTGAGTTAATCTCAATATAGTTTATAAAATAGGGGTTATATAGGAGAAATTTTGAATACATCAAAACTTCGTGACAAACATACTATGATTTCTGATATGTGCAAGTTTTTTTAATGTTTTTTTATGAAAATCAAGCAGATAGCACATTTATTTTAACAAATGGATAGTTTTACTTTCTAAATTACCAATTCAATTACAAAACATATAATGTCTGCTAATTCACCACTATTTTTCTAACAAAATATCTTATTTTTGCCCTCCAATCATTTAAAGAAAACTATGAGCAATTACGATGTGACCATTATTGGATCTGGCCCTGGAGGATATGTAGCAGCAATACGATGCGCACAATTAGGTTTAAAAACTGCAATCATTGAAAAATACAATACACTTGGCGGAACTTGCCTAAATGTTGGGTGCATCCCTTCAAAAGCCTTGTTAGATTCATCTCATCACTATCACGATGCTGTTACACACTTTGAAAAACACGGAATTGATGTTGTTGAAGTAAAAGTGAATTTTACTCAGATGATTGACAGAAAGAATGAAGTTGTTTCTCAAACATGTAGTGGTATTGACTTTTTAATGAAGAAAAATAATATTGATGTTTATAAGGGATTCGGTTCTTTTAAAAATGCAACAAATATCAACATTACATCTGAGGATAAAACTGAAACAATTGAATCTAAACATACCATTATAGCAACCGGTTCTAAACCATCAACCTTGCCTTTTATTGAGATTGATAAAGAACGAATCATTACATCTACAGAAGCATTAAGCTTAAAAGAAATTCCTAAAAAACTAATTGTAATAGGTGGTGGCGTTATCGGCTTAGAATTAGGACAAGTATATAATAGACTTGGAACCGAAGTTTCTGTAATCGAGTTTATGCCGAAAATTATTCCAACTATGGATGGCATGCTCTCTAAAGAGTTACAAAAATCTTTGAAAAAACAAGGAATCAAATTTTATACAGGACATAAAGTTTCTTCTGTTTCTTCAGATGGAAAAACTGTAACAGTAATTGCTGACAATAAAAAAGGTATTCCTGTAGAATTCAATGCAGATTACTGTTTGGTATCTGTAGGGCGTCGTCCTTATACTGATAAATTAGGATTAAAAAATATAGGGGTAACAGTTACTGATAGAGGAGTTATTGAAACAAACGACCATTTACAAACGAATGTTTCTAATATTTTTGCTATCGGCGATGTTGTTAAAGGAGCAATGCTTGCTCATAAAGCTGAAGAAGAAGGGACTATGGTTGCAGAAATTATTGCTGGTCAAAAACCTCATATCAACTATAATTTAATTCCAGGTGTAGTTTATACTTGGCCAGAGGTTGCGTCAGTCGGTAAAACTGAAGATAATTTAAAAGATGCAGGTATAAATTATAAAGTTGGTAGTTTTCCGATGCGTGCCTTAGGTCGTGCTAGAGCAAGTATGGATATTGAAGGGCAAGTAAAAGTTCTAGCAGATGCCGAAACAGATGAAATACTAGGTGTTCACATGATTGCTGCTCGTGCTGCAGATATGATTGCCGAAGCTGTAATTGCCATGGAGTTTAGAGCATCATCAGAAGATATTGCACGTAGCTCACATGCGCACCCAACATTTACCGAAGCCATTAAAGAAGCTTGTTTAGCTGTTGATGACAGAGCAATTCATAGCTAAATATCAAAAAATACAAAATAGAAATTTCCAGAGAAAGGTTTAATGAAAATTTAATTCTCTGGATTTTTTTTCATTAAAAATAAATCCAATTCATCTTCCATAATTCATAATTCTGTAATACTTTTGTACTGTTCTCATAAAGGGGTGCTAAATAAAGTACGAAAATGAGAAGTATGAAGTACGAAGTATAAAAAACTTCTAATTTCTAACTTCTTAAATCTAACTTCAAATTGGCTGAGATCAAACCCATTGAACCTAGAACAGGTAATGCTGTTTAGGAAGGCGACAATCGTCATTTATTAATTATTCTAAAGTACCGAGTAATCACCTCTTTTTATTCGTTTTAATTTATTTTAAAATGAAAAAAGTATCATTTATTTTTTTATTATTGGCTGCATTTACAATCAATGCACAAGAAAAGGTTAAGAAAGATTCTATCAAAGCAGATAACGTTCTAGATGAAGTTATTATAAAGGCAATCCGCGTTAATTCAGAATCACCGGTAACACACTCAAACCTTTCAAAAGAAGATATTGCTAAACGAAACTTAGGGCAAGATATTCCGGTATTGATGAACTTTATGCCAAATGTTGTTACGACTTCCGATGCTGGTGCTGGTGTGGGTTATACAGGCATTCGGGTTCGTGGTAGCGATGCAACTCGTGTGAATATTACCATCAACGGAATTCCATATAACGATGCAGAATCAATGGGAACTTATTGGGTTGACTTACCAGATTTTTCATCTTCTGTCGAAGATTTACAATTACAAAGAGGAGTTGGCACATCAACCAACGGAGCTGGGGCCTTCGGAGCAAGCATCAATTTATTGACCGATGCTGTAGCTGAAAAACCATCAGCAGTAATTAGCAATTCTTTTGGCTCATTTAACACACATAAACATACATTAAAATTTACTACTGGTAAGCTAAATGATCATATTGAAGTTGCGGGTAGAGCATCAGTTATTAAATCGGATGGTTATGTTGATAGAGCATCGTCTGATTTGAAATCATATTTTTTACAAGCTTCATATGTTGATAATAACACCTTGATCAAAGCCATTGTTTTTGGTGGATTTGAAGAAACCTACCAATCTTGGTTTGGTGTAACTGCTGAGGATTTAGAAAATGACAGAACAAAAAATTACTACACGTATGATAACCAAGTAGATCATTACAATCAAGACCATTATCAATTGCATTGGAATCAGAAGTATAACAATTTCTGGTCTTCTAATATTGCGATACACTATACTTGGGGGCGTGGTTATTATGAGCAATTTAAAGAAGATGAAGACTTTGATGATTATGGTTTTGACGAAATAAACATAGGCGGTGAAATTATAAATACCACAGATCTTATCCGCAGAAAATGGTTAGACAATGATTTTTATGGCACCACATTTTCATTGCTATATTCTAATAATAAAGATTTCAACTTTACTTTTGGGGGTGCTTGGAATAAATATGAAGGTGATCATTTTGGCGAAGTTATTTGGGCAAGATATGCAAGCAATAGCGAAATTAGAGATCGTTATTATGACAATTATGGAGACAAAACAGATTTCAATGTCTTTACAAAAGCTAACTATAGATTAAATGACAAGTTTAATTTATATGGTGATTTACAAATAAGAACCGTTAATTACAAAGCCAATGGAGTTGCAGCAAATGATGTAAATGATTCCTTTACCTTCTTTAACCCGAAAGCGGGTGTGACGTATAGAGCAAATGAAAATAATAGTTTTTACACTTCTTATGCACGTGCAAATCGCGAACCGAATAGAACAGATTATGAAAATGGAAATCCAAAACCTGAAACTTTAAATGATTTTGAATTGGGGTGGAGACTCAAAAAAGATAAGTTTAATATTAACTCTAACATCTATTATATGCGATACAAAGATCAGTTGGTTTTAACTGGTGAATTGGATGGTGTAGGTGCACCTTTAAGGTCTAATGTCGGGGATAGCTATAGATTAGGAATTGAAATTGATGCAAACTTTCAATTAGGAAAAAAGTTTAGTATTCAACCAAACCTAGCTTTTAGCACCAATAAAAATATTGATTATATCACTCCTTGGGATGGCGAGGTAGTGAATTTGGGTAATACCAATATTTCATTTTCCCCAAACTTTATAGCTGGTAACATGTTTAATTATATGCCCGCTGATAAATGGCAAATTACACTATTATCAAAATTTGTGGGAGAACAATATATGGGAAATGTAGATACTCAAAGCTCAAAACTAGACAGCTATTTTGTAAATGATATAAACATCAATTATGAAATCAATCCTAAAAAAATTGTAAAGTCAATTGTTTTTAGCGGATTAGTAAATAACATTTTTAATGTAAAATATGTTTCTAATGGATATTACTATACCTATGATGATACCTGGTCGGTACCTGGTGAAACAACAACATTAGATGGTACAGGATATTATCCACAGGCAACTACAAATTTCTTATTGGGAATAACGTTGGGTTTTTAGAACACTTCATTTATTACGCCATCTTGATATTATTCACTATCAAGATGGTAATACTATTCAAAATTCAAGTTTCTGAATTGTAATTTTTGATTTCACTTCGGCTAAAATTGTTTCTAAAACGGTAACATCAGTATTGATATAAAAATGAAGTTCACCCTTTTGTGAAGAAATTTTCGCTAGCTGATATTGTTCTAAAATTGCTTTTGTTTGTTTGGCAACGGCTAATCCCGAGTCGATTATTTTAACTTTATCACCAACAATATTTTGTATTTGTGGAATCAAATATGGGTAATGTGTACACCCTAAAACAAGGTAGTCGATATTATTAACAAGCATCGGGTTAAGGTGTTTTTTTAAGAGTTTGCTCATTTCATCAGAATGTAATTTTCCTCTTTCTATGAGTTGTACCAACCCCTTACCTACTTGTTCAGTAACTTCAATATTAGCCGCAAACAACTCAGATGTTTTAGAAAACAGTGCACTGCTTAAAGTACCTTTGGTTGCCAAAATTCCAACATTGTTGGTTTGAGTTTTTAATGCTGCGGGTTTTATTGCTGGCTCAATTCCGATAAAAGGCACATCATAGGTCTCTCGTAAAAATTCGATGGCATTTGTAGTGGCTGTATTGCATGCAACAACAATTAGCTTACATCCCTTATCTAAAAGTAATTCAGTGTTTTTAATACAGAACTCAATAATTTTTTCAGGAGATTTTTCGCCATAAGGAGCATTAATACTATCGGCTAAATAGATGGTGTTTTCGTAGGGAAGTAACGCAGTAATTTCTTTCCAAATAGAAGTACCGCCAATACCAGAATCAAAAATACCTATGGGAGATTGCATACATCAAAAATAAAAAAAATCCCGTCCTGATGGTATCAGAACGGGATTAATTTTTTGAGGATTAAAATGTAAATTAGAGACCTAATTTAGTTTTTACCATTACAGAAATGTCAGTCCCTTCAGCTACAATTAAACTAGTAGCATCTAAAACATATTGAAAATTCATCTCTTTAGCAACGTCAGTTACAGCTTGACGTGCTTTTATAATGATAGGTTCCATCATGTCATTTCCTTTTTTGTTTACATCTTGCTCAGCAATTTGATAACCCATTTTGATTTTGTAATCTTCTTGTTGGATTTCTTGTGCTCTCTTCGCATTTTCCTCATCAGTTTGATTTGGAGCTTCAGCAGTATATCTATCAGTCAATGCTTTTAAAGCTTCATCTTTTGCTTTTAATTCATCCTCATATGTTTTGCTCAATTTTTCTAATTCAGCTTGCATTGTTTTAGTCTCTGGCATTAATTTAATGATCTCACCTAAATTGATATGAGCAACATTAGTCTGTGCCTGCATGGTATTAATTCCAAAAGCAACTACTGCGATTAATAAAAGTGTTTTTAAATTTTTCATTTTTGTAATTATTAATTATTAGTTATTATTATCGTCCTCTTCTTTGTCTTTGTTATTCTCTTCTTTGTTCTTTTTAAGCTCTTCTCTAGCTTCTTCTTTTTGCTTTAAACGCTCTAATCTCTTTCTTTCAATTTCTGCTTTTTGATCTTCACGTTTTTTTAATCTAGCTGCTTTTGCATCGTCAGATTTTTTTACTGCTGCTGCACGTTTAGCTTCTCTTTCATCTAACGCCTTTTGCTCTTCTTCTGTCAACTCTCTTGTAGGAGATGTTGCATCTGCTTCATTCTTCTCCTTAACTTTTTCATTTCGTGCATTTGTTTTTTCAGTTCGTAAAATACTTTTTAAAACCAAATCGCTGATATCAGCTTTTTTACTAGTATACAACATGATTAAGTCTGATGACTTATCAAAAATAATTTCATATTTACGAGCTGCACCAATTTCTTGAACCGCATTGTACACCTGATCTTGAATTGGCTTTACTAATAACTTACGATAGAAAAACAAATCGCCATCCGAAGAGAAATAAGCCATTTCTGTCTTTTTAAATTCTTCTTCTACTATAGCAATATCTTCAAGTCTTTCTTCAATAAGCGCATCTGTCAACAAGGCTTTTTCGTTACTTAAGTCAATTTTCATAGTTTCGATTTCAGCCTTTAACTTATCTAGTTTCTGCTGCCATTTTACTACTTTTTGATCTAACTGAGCCTGAGCTTGTGCATATTCAGGAATATTCTCTAAGATATATTCTAAATCTACATATCCAATTTTTTGCCCTCTTTGCGAAAAAGAAGCTGTACTTATTAAAAGTACAATCATAGATGTTAAAAGAACTTTTTTTATCATAACTAAACTGTTTTTAGAAAAAATCGTGCCATATAACTATTCAACGCAAATGTAATCAAATTATTAAAATTGTTGACCAATAATAAAGTGAGTTTGCCAACCAGAAACTGGAAGTCCTGGTCTAATAGGATCAAATCCATATGCAAAGTCAATTCCTAACAATCCAAATGCTGGCATAAATATTCTTACACCTGCTCCTGCAGATCTTTTTAAATTAAAAGACCTTAAATCTTCAAACCCTTGATATGAGTTACCAGCTTCTAAAAATGTTAATAAATAAATTGATGCAGATGGCTTTAAAGTTACAGGATATCGTACTTCTAATTGAAACTTATTGTAAATCATATCACCATCTAGTGATGAAATACTAGAATTTTCATACCCTCTCAATCCAATGGTTTCTCTACCATCTAACTGGTAGGTAGCCAATCCATCACCTCCAACATAATATCTTTCGAATGGTGCATACCCTAAATCTTTATTATAATATCCTAAAAATCCCATTTCGGCATTAGACATCAACACAAATTTACCAAACAAAGAAGTATACCACTTACCTTTAAAGTTTATCTTATAATATTCTAACCACTTATATTTTTCTTGATCAGAAATATCTGGATCTGAATAATCTTTACCATTTACTAATGAATAAGGAAAAGTTGCTTTCAATCCTACATTAAATTCTGAACCATAAGTAGGGAATACTGGATTAGCTCCAGAAGAATTTCTAGATAAGTTTACAGCATAAGACAAGTTATTAGAAACTCCTGTCGAGAACGAAAAAGTTGCAATAGGATACTCCTTTAAGTTATAACTTTGTAAGCTAATCGTTTGTGATAATGAGAAATAATCATCTGGCCATTTTAATCTTCTTCCTAAACCTACAGAGGCTCCAATAATATTTAATCGCTGGTCTTTATCAACATCTCTTGTTATAGGGTTGTATCTAAATTGTTGTGATAAATAGAAAGAGAAAGATAATGATTGTGGTTTTTTACCCCCCAACCAAGGCTCAGTAAATGAGAAACTAGATGTGGTATAATACCTACTCTTTTGTAAACGCAATGATAGTTGTTGTCCATCGCCCATTGGTAAAGGCTTGTATGCTTTTGCATTAAATAAGTTACGAACAGAAAAATTATTAAACGATAATCCTAAGGTACCAATAAATGATCCACCACCATAACCCCCTTGCAATTCAATCCGACTAGCGCCTTTTTCAACAACCGTATAATCTATATCAACAGTTTTATCATAATAATTAGGTTTCAAATCAGGAGTAATGCTTTCTGGATCAAAAAATCCTAACTGCCCCAATTCACGTAG
>JAQRMW010000142.1 GCA_028599075.1 Urechidicola sp.
GCTCCTTGCATTGGCGAATCGTGAGCGACAAATAATCGTACATCGTGAGTCTCTCCATCTGCTTCCATATTGGCAAGCGTGTAACGACCAACAATGCCACCCATACTTTGTCCTAATAAAACGTTTGGCTCACTTCCAACTTTATTACTGTTTACCCAAGCTAATACATTTTTTAGTACTTCACTGTTATGTTGAATACTGTTTGTACCGTTTTGCCAATCGATATAAACGATGTCGTATTCTTGGGTTGAACCATTTAAAAGTGTCAGTAATTCTGGACCTGAATTCTCCAAACTCTGCAGAAAATTATTTTCTCCATAAAGAGTTGTATCACCACCTTCAATTTCGGGTGTTAAAATACTACCTGCATCAAATCCTTCTGCAACAATTAAAGGTTTTGTTAATTGTCCGTTATGAGAAGGTGCATAATCAATACGTAAAACAGCACCATTTGCCCAAAACGGAAACGAGGAGTTTGGGCCAGAAATAAATATATTATTATCATAATTTGTTGTTCTATATTGGTTGTCATTATTAGTTTCAGGAGCGTCTATTTTAATTTTTGTTCTTGAATATAAAACACTCCCATTAGTTAATGTAGTTTTAAAAGTCCAATCATACGTTCCATTTTGTGTATAGTTAGCATAGATTTTTTGACCAATTGTTAATGTTTTATAACCACTACCATCGTTAAAATTTACTTGAATATTTTGCATTGTATTTGAACTGTTACTTAACAATAAGTTTTGTGGTAAGACAACTCCAAAATTCCTTTTGTTATACGTGTTAATAGGAGAAGCAAAAGCAACAGTTTGTTTGTTTAGATATGGGGTTTGCCAAACACCATTTACGTATTTGTCATAATATTTGTTGTTGCTAACCGTAATTTTATTAGTACTTAATGCATTTGGATTTAGGGTTGCATATTTATAATACAAACCTGTAAGGACAATAGTACTTTTGTCTGTTTGGTTGTAGTTTTGACGTTGGGTTACCCAATTGCTGGCAATATCTTCTAGTCTGGGAAAATATTGTGTACTTGTAGTTACTTTACCCATAAATAGAGTTTTGTAAATATTACCTAAAACATTAGTATCTACATAGGTGCTGTCTGTTAATGTGCCATTATAAGCAGGAACATTGGTAAATTCCATAGCGTAATCTAATAAAACTTTGTGTGGCACTAAGTTTTTGTTTAAACCTTGAAAAATGGGATTGATTTGATTTTTCCAATTGTTGTTAACTTCGGTTTGTGCATTTAGTAGTAAAGATATAAATGCAAAGCAAATAAAAAACGTAATTTTTTTCATAATTTTGTAATTGATTTTTTGTTAGACATGATTTTTTGTGTTTAGCTTTTTAATTAGCCGTTTTGTTACAGCAAAACGGTTTTTAATTATTGTGTAAATAAGGTATCAAAACGCCCTTCTCGTATTTCAACTGTTTCTCCTGTGTATGGATTTTCAACATCAAACCAGAATGTGCCTGATACGATGTTGTTTGTGAAATCTAATTTGGTAATTTTGAGTTCTCCTGTGTATTGTGAATTTGTTGTAGAAAATTCTTGAGAAGTATTATTAGGATTAAAACTACTACCAGCCCAAGCATTACCATTTAAGTTTTCTATTAATTGATATGTTTCATTTTCGAAAACCTCTTTATTATAAGTACCAATGGTAACACTTATTAGCGATTCTATAGTATCAGAACCGCTAATTCCAAAATAATACTCTCCACCTGTAAATTGGTAAAAGCAGTTAAAATATCCACCACTGGTATCTATAAAATTTTGCCCATTTACTTTACATGCAAAAGTTCCTGCTCCTGTTTGGGTTACTGGTGGTAGTACATCTGTATTGTTGTCATCGTCTTTATTACAACAACTTAATGTTAGTGTAATTGTTAAAAGTAAGAGTAGTTTTTTCATAATTTTATTTTTTATAAAGATATAATTCTTTCAGATTCTAATAGTAGGGATAATCCTTATTTAATGTGAAATTAATCATTTTTTTGTTTTTTCCGTAAACTTGCTCACGCCTTGTGCCTAACGGTTGGTGTATGAAGCGTTGGGCGTTTAAAAGCACTTTACTTTCAGTTTACCACTAATTTTATTTATATCTATAATCTTCATTTAACCACTTATTGCCCAATGTTTTATACACTTTGTTGTGCGGTCGTACTTTCTTTTCAGTTGCGTTGGCAAAGACATACTTATTGACAAGTTTTTGCTTGTGCTGTTGGCTTTTTCGAGCGACTTGGCAATGTGTATGGCTTTATGCGTTGGCATTTTCAGTCTGTTTATTTAATTCTTTCTTTTTCTTCTCTACATACAAAACCACGTCTTTAATTACAAATTTATGAATGGCAGAAATAACTGTCTCCATAGTTTCATAGTCGGGTTTGTTGTCTTTTGCTGGTAGCGAAATATTTAAGGTGTCAGCGTCCTTTGCATAGAAATTTCTACCGTAATTAAATTGTCCGTTATAAGATGATTTATGAATTGCAGAAGTCACAAAAACGGATGCGTATTTTGGTAGTTTGTCAGTATGCACAACTGCAATGTGGTCATCTCCGCCATATTTAAAATTTCTGTACTTGGCTGAGCCAAACATATCAATAGTGATAGTGTTTGCTGAAAAAACTGTAATGTCATTTCCAATAAATGCAGACAATCCTTCGTCAGTTTCACCTGCAGTAATAAATGGCAAAGTACCTGTAATTCTATCTGCACTTTTCAGTCTTCTACCACGAGTAGATTTGCCAAATAGATTTTCAAGATTAAAAATGTTCCAACTTAGATTTTTATAATTTTCTAATACTTGTATTTCCTGTTTGGTTAATTGATAATCGCTTAAACTAATTTCAGAAATATAGTTTTCTAATTTTTGAATACGTTCGTTTTCTATTTCTGCAACAAAACTCTGGATAAAATCAAAATCTATTTTTCCGTTTTTTACGGGTAGTTGGATTTTAGTTTTATTCATTGCGACACGGTTAAATTTGTTCCCATAATCATATTTTTTAGAAGTTGTTATTCTACTTGCTGAAATAATCGCAGAAGCTATAAGTTTATTAAATGGTTTAAATTTTGGGACTAAGTGTTGAATATGAGAATATCCAATAAAACCCTTTTCTTGATAGAACATTGTTTCTGCTCCCATTGTCGTATCAGAGCAAGTAAGAGTGTTCCCTAAATTAGTTGGTTTTAGTTTAGAAAAACCCATAACACCATTATCAGTCGAAGAATTTGAAATTAGGGGAACAGAACCATCTGTACTTATAATTTCTTCGTTTTTTAATCTGTAATATTTGGTTGGGTTTATTTTAAATAAATCACCTAATTTGTATTCACCCCACTCAACATTTTGCAACTTGTTATTGAGTGGGGTAATTACTTTCCCAATTCTTCGCCTTGACGTTTTAGGATTGTACCAATTTCCCAAGCCAAATAATCGCCAACTGTTTTTTTGAAGTCCTGAACAGATGGTTTGGTGTCAATTGGTGCAGATTGATTCCAATCCGCACCATTATTTGGGTCAATATGTCCTTCGTAGTATTCGCTTTCTGTAAAAATGTTGAGTTTGTTTTTTCCAAATCGAACTAAGTCGACAACTTCTTGATAGCGTTCTTTGGCTTGGTCTGTATCCTTTAAGTTATTACTCGCTTTTCTTCGGTTTGCTCTTGTGTAACCGTCATTGGTAAAGTTAATGAACTTTACAATATCATCTTTATGATGTTTTTCATTAACCTTAAAAACATAGATATTAGTGTTCACACTTGATTTACCGATAAAAATATCTACAGGCATTTTGATACTTGCCAAAAGCGAGTGTTTGGATAAAATTCTTTTGTTGTAATCAATTGCTTTTCCTGAACCTGATGAGTTTTGTATAATGATTGCAGCATATCCTTTATTCATCATATCTAAAGCTTTCTCAATAAAGTTCATCCCATTTCCTGAAGCAGAATAAGGTGGATTTAATATAAAGGCATCCGCAGGGAATTTAGTATCCGTTTTACCAAAACCATATTTACCGTCAAAATCTTTTATTGAGTCTGTGTTTAAAATGTTAGAACTACCGTCTCCCATCAAAATCATATTGAGGATTGCTAACATATAAACACTTGAAAGCAACTCTAAACCAAGCAATTGTTCGGCTTTTATTTGAACTTCCTTTTTCGTGAGTTCATCTGGCGATTGAATGGTGTTTTTTGCATCAATGAGCATTTCGTTCATTGCGGCAACTAACAATCCTGCGGAACCTGTGGCAAAATCCCACACATAAGAATCTTTATTTACTCTTGCTAATTTGACTAAAAGAGAAGCAACATAAGAAGGCGTAAGTACAACGTCATTTAACTTGTCTTGCGAAAAGCCCAACCAACCGTACATTTCATTAAAGAGTTTGCCTGTAAAATCAGTCGTTAAACCAATTTTGTAATAGATACCTAAATCATCTACAATTTTGGCAAACACCCTTTTTAGTTGGCTTTCTCCGTCTTGAACTTTGTTAATATTCTCTGTTAAAAGCGTGTTAGATAGCGTTCTGACAATGAGGTTTCTCTTTTCGTCTGGTAGTTCTTTACGACTTAAAAATGATTCTATTTTTTTAATCATTAAATCACCATCTCTATATCCTTTCTCAGTTGATGATTTTAAGTCGGATTTTTCGAGTGGTGTAACTTTTCCTGAAATGCCAAGCGTTGCAATAATTGAAGCCGCAACCAAATAAACACGGTCATTTTCTCCTAAACCTTTTTCGTTTTGGTAAATGTCATTGTTAAGTTTTACAAGACTTTGGTCAATTTCTCTTTCTCGTTGCTCTTTTAGTTTTTCAAGGTCTTCTTGCGAGAGTTGAAGCGTTTTTACAGTCTCAATAAAAGCGTCAAAATTTTTCGGTGCTAAAAATGAAAAGTCGGTAAACTCGCCAATTTTCTGTCCTGCACCTAAATTGCTTTTTGAAACATAGTAAACGCCAATTTCGTGATGTATTTTGCCTGTTTCATCTTTGTAGCCTGTCATACCAATAGCGATAATATCGGTGTAGCTTGTGTGATGAAGTAAAGAGTTTGCATAATGAACAGCACCGTTTACTGCATAAGAATTTATGTTTTTAAAATGAGGTTCATTTTTAGAAGTTCGGTTCTCTACTTGTCCGTCTTTGTCAAGTTTTACGAGTTTGTCTTTATAACCTTTGTATTCAATAAGTACAGGGTAGAATTTTAAATTTTTGTCTTGAAGTAATATTTTGGAATCTGGTCGATTTGCACCTGCACCACCATTTTTAGTGAAGTAGTCAGAAAGGGCTTTATCAATTTCTGCATTAACTGATTCCTGCTCTAATTTGTAAGGCAGTTTATACGATTTTAGCCATCCGTTTGCTAAATCTGCAATATTTGGTTCTATTGATTGTACTGTCTTTTTTCTTTTCATTTAATCAAATTCCTTTATAATAATTCAACTTTCGCAAGTTACTAATTCTTGTTCGAGCGTTGGCTAAAAAATAGCTCTTTTGGTTTTTCGTGTTTGGCTTTCGTGTCGGCAAAAACCAAATGTGCTATTTGTGCGTTGGCTCTTTTTTTGTATGCCGCACAACGGTTTTGTATAAGATTTGTGCGGCTTAAAATCCGTAGGATTTTCAGCCTAGTACAAATGTTAGTTGATTGTTTTATAGTTTCAAATTTTGTTTAAAGTTAGCATAAATTTTATACGATGTTGGCAATAGTTATTTATTGAAATAGTAATTTCCTATTGCTCCATCATCATCAATTTTTTCGAACAAATCTTTATAAAACTCCAAGTGAGAATATGGGAATTGCATATTTTCCATTATTTTATTATTCTTGTCAACCATAATATTATTATTCTTATCAAGAATTTTCATTTTTGCAATTTTTTCTGAATGATGAAATGTCACTAGAATTTTTCCTTTCATATTTTTAAAAATTAGTTATTAATGATTTTTATTTACTATTGAAGTTAAGTACCACTTTCCATTATCAGCCTCAAAATAATATGCTAAATTTCTACCATTTTGAACACCTCTAAAATGAACAACCCTTTCTTTAGTGTTTCTCATTTCTCCTTTAAAATTATCAAATATTTGTGCTTGAGTTATTTGGTCATAAAACAAATCGTCGTGTTCCCATTTTTTCAATGGAAGGATTGTGTCGAGTAGCGGAGCATCATAATTCTCAAAATTTACTCTATATCTTAATTTAATTGGAAATTTTATTCGATTTATTTGAAATGACTCATCTATGCAAAAGTTGTAAATAAATCTATCGAAATTTTCAATATGCTCTGTTGTTACAATTGATTCAGATAGGTGTGTTTTCAATTGATTTATTTTATTATACTGAAAAACAAGTAGAATTATTGCAATTATAATAATTACAATAAGGATAGTTTTTGTTGTTTTTTTATTTTTCATAATTATTTATATAAAGCTAGAATTTCATCGTAAATATAATTATCAATAATTATAATAAAATCCTTTATTTCTCAAATTTAAAAATACAAGCCTTGTAGAAGCTATGAATTCATCAGACTTTAGCATTAGCTTTAATTTCTCCATTA
>JAQRMW010000143.1 GCA_028599075.1 Urechidicola sp.
GCCTACACTTAAGGAACGTCGTACAAAAACCAGACTGATTAACTTCTACAACATTTCAAACAATAAAATGGAAACACCGTACACAGATATACTTATAACAAATCAATCAAAAACCAGAACTTCACACTCAAAAACATTTAGACAACTTCCTGCAAAAAGGACAGCTTTAAATATTCTTTCTTTTGTGATATAATACCGGATGGAATAAACTCCCTGAAACGACAACAAATAGTGACAGAGTCAAATCTTTTCAGGAGAAACTAACACACGAAGTTCTCCTTAAGACATATCCTCAGCTTTCTTAAACTAAAGCTTTGTTTTTATCTTATACACAAAACATAAAAAATACAAAACATAGTCAAATATAAATTTAAAAAATATAGAAACTTTCAGTTAAATTTTTGTGTATATATATTTTTCAAAATTTTTAAACGTAGGCATGCGCCGGAAAATAATGTTCAGTATGTTGAGCGCTATTCCGTAACTAACGAAGAAGAAGATATCAGCCCATAGTTGCATGTCATCATTTTACATACTTTTTTATAATTTGTTCTGGTAATAGTTACAGTTGGAAAAACAATCCGTCAATCAATTTTAGGATAAGGTAACTCTTTGAATGTTCCTTCTAACATGGGCATCTTACGTTCGTCTTTGGACGAACCTGGTCTCACTTTCAGTGTCGTTGTTAGAATTCATGTTGTACGCCGTGCAACCTACATTAGATATCTACATTTTATATGTTAGTTTTGCTGGCGTGATATAAAAATGGCAAATATTCTAGCGTTCATATTGTAATAACGTATTCACAAGCCGGGTCATTGAAGCGTATCTTGTGCTTGCTGATATCGCAATTGTATCTATAGAAAATGACGAGTTTCATGGAACAATGGTTGTAAACACAAGAATGTACAGGTCTTTACATGTTTATTATAACTGGAGAATATATGCATTGATATTGCTATATCATTGAAATTTCTGTTGTCAATAATCTTAATGTCAAATCGGAAATCAATGATAATCCGAAGAGATGAACAACACTTTTGTTAGAGATTTCATGTCTACATTTTACTTAATTCAGAAATAATGTTCACTGATTATGAAGCTTGTAGCTTGCTTTATTTATTGAATACACTCTTTACATTCCTTACTGTATGGCATGTTCATTCATGTAAAACAAACGTCGATTTTTCTCCAGTTAAGCTTGAACAATTTCTATTTATTAATCAAAATCATCTGTTGGCAAAAATGGAAATTCATAGAAATCGAGATACAAATTTGTACAATATTACATACATGTTTACGATATGAACTACACAATATGTATTCCCATAAATGGACTTCGGTAATAAGGCACCATAGTGTCAAGAATGTCTTACTGGTTTGTATGAGTATTAAAGGTTTTAGAGATAAAAGTAGCTAAATCATCTCCATATTTTACTTTGTGAAGTTGATAATCTTCTATCAATTCACTTGCTTCAAAAAGAATATCAGTATTTGCAAATACTCCTTGTGATAAGATTAAAGTCGCTAAAAAGGTTACAACAAACTTTTTCATTTGCAGCCAAAAATAGAATTTTATTTAATTAATTAAAAATATTATAGATGCGAAAAAATTATATTAAGATAGATTTAACTTATAATACCTAAAAAAAATGCCGATTTACAGAAGTAAATCGGCTTTAATAAAATAATTATTTTATTTAGAATTGCTCTCTACCAGAAAAATGGAAGTTAGACTCAATTTGTGCATTTTCATCACTATCACTACCATGAACAGCATTTTCGCCCATAGAAGCAGCATACAATTTACGGATAGTTCCTTCAGCAGCATCAGCAGGATTTGTAGCGCCAATTAAAGCTCTAAAATCTTCAACTGCATTGTCTTTTTCTAAGATTGCAGCTACAATTGGTCCGCGCGTCATATATTCTACTAACTCACCAAAGAAAGGTCTTTCGTTGTGAACTGCATAAAATGCCTCAGCATCAGCAATTGTCATTTGAGTCATTTTCATCGCTACGATTCTAAAACCTGAAGCGTTAATTTTTTCTAAGATTGCGCCTATGTTTCCTTTTTCGATTGAATCAGGTTTAAGCATTGTAAATGTTCTATTCGTTGCCATTTAATTTTGTTTTTAAATCGGGTGCAAATATAGGATTTTCTTTTAGAAATAAAAGAAGATGCTTATTCATAATTTTGAGAGTGACTTTGCTGTAATTCATTATTCAATCCACGCATTTCCATCAACACTTCTTGTTTAGAAAAGTCGAATTTTAACAATCCAAAACTCAATTGATTAACCATGTCGCCAATTCTATATTGATTTGGCTCTCCTGTATTTCTGGTTGATGAATGTGTTAATCCGCTAGATGTAAAATCTATTAGAGGGTAAGATATTCCGTCAATTTCTTTTTTAGAAAAGTCTGAAATATGTCTGTCACCAGAAAGTATAATCGTATTTTTTGCTTGGGTGGTTTTTAGAGTTTCGATTAGTTTATCTACCTCATGTGGCATGTTTGCCCAAGTTTCCCAACCGTGTTCTCCAGATAGAATTTGAATACTACTCATGATGATATTAAAACTAGCCGTAGAATTTTTTAATTCAGATTGCAACCAATTCCATTGAACTTCTCCAAGTATTGTTCCAACACCATATTCGTTTGGTTTGTAGCGATGGTCAGTATCATTATCTTCAGTCAGCGTTGTTCTAAAATAGCGAGTATCTAGGATGATGATTTTGATTGAATTACCCTCAACAACGAAATCTTTTGAAAAATAAATGCCTTTTTGATTTCTTCTAGGGCTATCGTTTGGCACATCCATAAAATTTAAAAATAATTGTTGAGAGTTTTCTTTTTTAGGATATTCTGTTCCAGCATCGTTTTCACCAAAATCGTGATCATCCCAAGTGCCCATAATTTCGACTTTAGATGAGAAGTTTGCATAAACTTCATTTTGTTTTTGTACGGAATAGCTATCTTCTAATACTTCCATATCTTCAGTGTCCGAATAAATAATATCTCCACCCCAAACCCAAACATCAGGATTGCTTTTTATAACCTCTTGCCAAAGTTCGTTTGTTTTCCATTGCTTGTTGCAAGATCCAAATGCGATGGTAAAGTCGGTTGAGAATTCTGTTGTTGTTTGTTCTTCTGTCTTCTTTTCAGTTACTGGTTTGCACGAGAAAAGTAACAGGGCTACTACGAAGAGGAGTTTGTGAAATTTCATAAGTTGTTTATTTATGAGACAAATATAACTTGAATTATGAAACATACATAACTAAAAATCGAAGCCAAAGTAAATATTTGTAATGTATTAAAGTTGTATATTCGCAAACTATGACAAATACCCAAATATCAGAGATTAAAGACTTACTATCTACACCGCAAAACATTGTTATTATTCCGCATAAAAACCCTGATGGTGATGCTATTGGATCTTCTTTGGCATTATATCATTATTTAAAAGATAAGCATGCTGTAACAATAGTTTCACCCAATGATTATCCTGAATTTTTAAAGTGGTTACCATCAGATAAAAATGCTATCCGTTTTTTTGACAAACAGAATAAACAGTCAAAGAGAGTATTAGAAAAAGCAACGATTGTCTTTTTGTTAGATTTTAATGCATTGCATCGTTTAGGGAGTGATATGGAAAAATCGGTCAAAAAATTTGATGGAACATTTATTATGATTGATCATCATCAGCAACCAGACCCTATTACAGAATATATTTATTCTGATACTTCTGTTTGTTCAACCTGTCAAATGGTATATCATTTTTTAGAAAAATTGGATGCTGTTAATAAGGTTGATGCTGATATTGCTACGTGTTTATATGTTGGTATTATGACAGATACTGGTTCTTTTAGATTTCCATCAACAACAAGTACCACTCATAGGATTATTGCTGACTTAATTGATAAAGGTGCTGACAATGCTCAGATTCATAACAATGTGTATGATGTAAATTCTTATGGTAGATTGCAATTATTGGGTAAAGCTTTGAGTAATTTAAAAGTTGAAACTGAGTTTAGAACTTCTTATATTACTTTGTCGCAAGCTGAATTGGATGAGTTTGATTTTCAGAAAGGAGATACCGAGGGTGTGGTGAATTATGCGCTTTCACTTGACGGAATTATTTTTGCAGCTATTTTTATTGAAGATGTTGAACAGAAAATTATCAAAATGTCATTGCGTTCTAAAGGTGCTTTTTCTGTAAATCAATTTGCTAGAAATCATTTTAATGGTGGAGGTCATGACAATGCTGCTGGTGGAAGGTCAGAAATGACTTTAGAAGAAACAGTAAATAACTTCTTGAGCTTACTGCCAACTTATAAAACAGAATTATTACGGTCTGATGAAGTTTAATTTTCGAATATTTTTAGGAATAATTGTTATTGCGATTGCACTAATTTCTTGTGTAGATACTGAACCTAGAAGACCTGTGAGTCATCATAGCACTTCATATATTAAAGAATCGGTAAAATTGAATAAGCATATCAATGAAGTAGAAGAAAAAGCAATTTTATATTATATTGCGCAAGATTCTTTGAAAAAATATACACGCTCTAAAAATGGGTTTTGGTATGCAAGTATCCTACAAAAGCAAAGCGGTAATAGAAAACCAGTTGTAGGAGACCGTGTGCTATTTGAGTATGAAATTTTTGATTTAAGAAATCAACTTATTTATTCAAAAGCAGAAATAGGTCAAGTCAATTATATTATTGACAAAGAAAATTTAACAACAGGATTACAAGACGGGTTAAAATTGATGAGAGAAGGAGAAGAAATGCAATTTTTGTTTCCATCATTCAAAGCTTTTGGCTTTACTGGAGATCAAGAAAAAATAGGAATTAAACAGCCTTTAGTATATAGCGTAAAATTAATAAGTATCAATAAATAAATCTAAAATTAATAGAATGAAAGTAGTAAAATTATTTGTAGTAGTTGTGTTAGCAACATCATTGTTTTCGTGTAATCAAAGTACAGTAGCAAATAAATCTTTAGAGACTGAATTAGACTCAGTAAGTTATGCAATTGGGTTAGATATGGCTATGAAGTTGAAAGCAAATTTTAGTGAAGTAGATAAAGATTTGTTTATCCAAGGATATAGAAATGGAATTGACTCGACAAATGTGTTATTAGAAGAAGCTGATTTGAATGCAGTAATTAATGGTTATTTTGCAAAAAGACAGCAGTTAGAAAATGAAAAGAAATTTGAAGCTGTTAAAAAAGAAGGTGAAGATTTTTTAGAAGCAAACAAATCTAATGAAGGTGTTCAGGTTACTGAAAGTGGTTTGCAATATATAGTGATGAAAGAAGGTGGTGGGGCAAAACCAACAACAGCTGATAGAGTAAAAGTACACTATCATGGTACTTTGATTGATGGAACTGTATTTGATAGCTCTGTAGATAGAGGACAGCCTTATGATACTGGAGTAACACAAGTTATTAGAGGTTGGATTGAAGGCTTACAATTGATGCCTGTTGGTTCTAAATATAAATTCTTCATTCCTCAAGAATTAGCATACGGGGCAAACCCAAGACAAGGAGGGCCAATTAAGCCATATGCTGCCTTAGTTTTTGAAGTAGAGTTGTTAGAGATTTTAAAATAATATTTTTTAGATGAAAATTTTAAAGCTGTTAGTTTTAGTATTGTTAATAGGATTATCTTCTTGTAAAGAGGATAAATATTCAGGTTTGAATAATGGTATTTATGCTGATATTAAAACTGATGTTGGTGATGTATTGGTAAAACTTGAATACCAAAAGATGCCTTTAACTGTTGCAAACTTTGTTTCGTTGGCTGAAGGGACTAACCCAAAAGTAACCGATTCTATGAAAGGAAAACCTTTTTATGATGGTTTAAAATTTCATCAAGTTACTAGTCTTGCCAATGGAGATAGAGGAGATTTTATGATTCAAGGAGGTTGTCCTGTGGGTGATGGTAGTGGATACCCTGGATATAAATTTGATGATGAGTTTCCGAAAGATTCAACAGGTACATTATTATTAAGACATAATGTAGGTGGGGTAATCTCTATGGTTAATGTTGGCAAGAATACAAATGGCAGCCAATTTTTTATAACACTAGTTCCTGCTCCACACCTCAATGAAGTAAATGTTGCATTTGGTAAAGTGGCAAAAGGGTTGAATGTTGTAAAAGATTCTATTGTTTATGGTACAATCATTAATAAAATTGATATTATTAAAGTAGGATACAAGGCAAATAGTTTTGATGCAGCTTCTGTTTTTTCTGAAGAGCTGAGTAAGCGCACTGCTTTAAATCAAGAAATAGCAGCCAAAAAGATAGTCCTTATTGATGCCTTTTTATTAAAAATGGAAGAGTTTGAGCCTGAGGCAGAAACAACACCTTCTGGTTTAAAAATCTATTTCTTAAAAAAAGGAGATGGTCCTAAGCCTGGTATTGGAGCTGATATTAGAATTCACTATTCGGTATTTTTTACTGATGGTAATTTGTTAGATACCAACAGAAAAGAGATTGCGTTGGAATATGGTACTTACAATCCAAAGCGTGATGAAAAGAATGGCTATGAACCATTTACAAGTACGTATAGTATGGATGCGCAATTAATTCAAGGTTTTAAAGAAGGCTTGCAAAAAATGAAATTTGGAGATAGAGCTGTACTTTTTATTCCCTATCATTTGGCCTATGGCGAAAGTGGAGGTAGAGGGATACCAGCTAAATCTAATTTAATTTTCGAATTAGAAATGTACCCGAAAGAGACAGAGTAAAATGTTAGAAAAAATAGTACAACTAGATGCCGAGTTGCTCATTTATTTAAATGGAATGGGCACTGGAACTTGGGATAGTTTTTGGATGTTGGTCACCAATAAATTCAGTTCAATACCAATTTATCTACTTGTATTATTTTTTCTTTATAAATATTACGGCCTTAAAAAAGTGCTCTTTACATTATTGTTTGTCGCGGTAATAATTACTATTTCTGATCAAACAGCAAATCTATTTAAATATGGTTTTGAGCGTCTAAGGCCATGTCATAATGAAAATTTAAAAGATATTATTAGGGTGGTTAAAACAAGTTGCGGAGGTAAATACTCTTTCTTTTCTGCACACGCTTCAACATCAATGGCAATTGCCACTTTTTGTTTATTGTTACTTAGAATACATGTAAAATATTTTTCTTATTTCTTAATTCTATGGGCCCTTTTTGTTGGGTATAGCCGAATTTATATAGGTGTTCATTTTCCTGCAGATGTATTGTTTGGATTTACTTTCGGAGCAATCATTTCTATTTTGCTCTTCCAGTTATTAAAAGTTGTTTTTAGAAAAATTGATACTAAGAACTAGCGGTTAATCAATTTTGATTCTATATTTTTTTAGAAGGCCAATTAAATCACCTGAAGAAAATCGTGCATTTTTTATTCGATTATTTTCTGGGTCAATTTCATAATTAATAGCAGTTCTAAAATCTACTTTCTCTAAATTTGTTTGGTCAAATATCACTCGATTCAAATCACAATTGTTAAATTCTGAACCCGTTAAATCAGCTTCAGTTAAATCAACTTCCTGTAAGTTACAATTGTTAAATGGAGTATTTTTTATTTTGAGCTGATAAAAAGAGCTCAAATTTAATTGGCAGTTTTTAAATGAAATAGCCAATAAGAAATTGTTGCAAGAATTAAATTTTAAGCCCATCATTTTGCAATTCAAAAAACCTACTTCTTGATAAGCCGTATTTTTTGTAAGTGTATTGCTCAAGTTGCAATCTTCAAATTTACACTCAATAAAAGTACAGTTAGAAATATCAGACGAAGAAAAATTACAGTTTATAAAATTGCAATTGTCATATTCGCCAATTGGTAGTCTAGTATTAGTATAATCAATTCCTTTAAAAATTTCAGAATCAAATTCAGTCATTTCTTTGAAAAACTTTGCTATTAAATGGATTGATGAAAATCAGAAAGAAAATAACTCCCAATGCCAACTCATGAATTTCAGGATTTTTTCCTGATGGCATAAAGGCTAATAAAACAGTAAAAACTATAAATGCAATTGTATGTGTCCATTGAACAACAGGTACAGCAAAGCTGTTTGTCAAGTTTTTAATAGCTGCAACTTTTCTGTAAAGTATAGGTAATACAACCAAGTAAATTACTAAAAAACTAACAAGAATTTTACTAAAAACTAGTTTGTTTATTTTGGTTTCGCCAACCATCATATTATGTAAGTTGGTTTCTTGTTGGGCATTATTTTGAACAAAATACTCTGATGATTCCCAATTAAAAATTCGTTGCCCCCAAGAAATTTCTTCACCAGCACCAAATAAGAATACTAAAGCAAAACCTAAAGTTCCAACTTTCCATAGAAGTGGAGTAGAGTTCCAAAGTTTTATAAGCCTAAAAAAAGATAAGAAGCTAATACATAATAGTAATGCTGCTGTTGCGTATTCAATAAACCCGTCTTCACGAGCGTATACTGTTTCAAAATAAGTAACATCAGTATTTGAAAAATAAATTCCTAGTGCATAGACTAATGCTAAAAAACTATATCCTAATAATTCTGTACGTGTTGGTTTTGTTATTTTAAACATCTCTAAAAATTTATTCAAAAGTAGGCTTTTTTATAATGATATAATAGTTGCGAATGAGCCTACTTTTATTTTTCGAATCATAATTCATATCAAATGTGGCTACTTTTTTTATGTTGTGTGTTCTTTGTAGTTTTTCTAATTCTTGTTCCTTAGCTTGGTCTATCAATAAACCAATTTTTTTTATTGGGGATAATTGCACTCCATTAATTGATTTGATAATAGCAATGTTTTTACCATAATGCCAAATCAATTCTGGAGATAGACTTTTATAAGCATATGATTGAATTTTATAATCCTTTTCAAAAGTTTCTGTTAATGATTCAATAGATTTGAATTGTTGATTGCTGTATAAAGAGGCAGAAAGGGGTAGCCCAAAAAGAAAAGCTGCCCCCATGAAAAAGACCATCCCATAAAAAGTATTTTTAATATTTTTTTGTCTGATATTTTTAAAAATAAAAATTCCAATAGAGATTAAAGCAACAGAGAATAAGCTAAATTGAAACCAATAGTCGTTGAGTTTGTCTTTAAATAGAATAAAAAATGCAATGGGTATTGCAATCCCTAGAATAGAGAATAGTCCAAAATTAAAATTAACAGGATAAATTTCTTTTTTAGATGTAAGGGTTTTAAAGTTTTTAATGAGATAGTTGATGTAAATTCCCGTAGTGATAGCTAAGGGGAATAGAACAGGCACTAAATAACGAGATTTCTTTTCAGGAATAATTGACAATAAAAACACAGCAAAAATTGTCCATAAAAAAGAGAAGTTATATAATTTTTTGTTTTCAACTTTCTTAATTAAGTAGGGGTATAATAAGCTGGTGAATGCCAAAATTGTCCACATACCAGATTGGATAAAGAAACTCCAGTAATAATAAAATGGGCGTACATTGTAGTTACTCCAATTAGAGGTTTCTCTACTTGTAATTGTTTCAAAAATTTCTGGATCAACTGCTCTAACATAATAAAACCACCATCCACCTATAATTATAAATAAAAGAATGAAAATGATTAAAGCCATTCGTTTTGGTTTAAAGTTTTCATATTTATAAACGATGCTATAGGCAATAATAAAAGGTAAAAATAGTACGTATAATGATACAGGCCCTTTAGACATTAGTGATAACCCTACAAAGAACGCAGCTGCCAATGCATGTTTCCAAAACCTTTTTTGATTTTGAAAAAAATGAATCAAAAAATAAATACCAGCAAGCATAAATCCGTGAGTAAAAATATCCCAAGGAGCTTCATTGATAATTCCGACTACATAAAAAGAAGTAATAAAGACAAACGCAATTCGTATACTAACTGAATTTGATATAGAAAGTTTTTTAGAAACTAAATACATAAATACGCCAGAAAAACTAACCATTAAAGCAGCAGGTAGTCGTAGTGCAAATAAACTCTTTATTCCAAATAATATTCCTGAAATTGCTGTAAGCCATGTAGGTAAAGGGGGTTTTTGATAACGTGCCGTACCATTCATAGTAGTTAAAATCCAATGATTATCATTAACCATTTCTCTGGCTGTAATAAAATTACGAGCCTCCATAATTGTAACTACCAAACTATCTAAATTCGGCAACAACATCAGAGCACTAAAAATAATGATGGATAATACAGGATGTTTTTCTATCAATTTAACCATGATGCTTATAGATTAAAGTTAAGTTTCTAATATAAACAATACTTCCAAAAATGTGACCTATAAATAGTACCGGGTCTTTTCTTATAACAGCATATGTTAATATGGTGATGGATCCTATTAAACTAAGCATCCAAAAACCAAAGGGAAGAATGGACTCTTTATTTTTTTCAGAATAAATCCATTGATAGACAAATCTGAAAGTGAAAATTACTTGAGCTATTGAACCCCAAATGATGAGCCACATCGGAATTGCTTCGTTTTTGAATAAATTATTGACATCAATCTTGTTATTATTAAAAGCGTAAACAATTAGTAAGATCGGAAATACTAAGATAAAGATACGTGCAGGTTTTGGCATCTTTTTCCAGTTACCCTGCAGCTGTAAATTACGGATGTAAATAAAGTAGGTGAGCGATTGTCCAAGCATAATAGCAAAATCATTGCGTAAATATCCATAAGCAAATAATAAAAAGGAAGCCAATAAACTCATTTGCCAAAATAGAGAAGGAGTAATAACTCTCTTTGCTTTTTCTGACAATGCCCATTGCACTAACAAGCGTCCCGAAAATAGAATTTGGGCAATAAAACCAATACTGTAAATAATCCAAGGTTTCATTAGCCTTGTTTTTCAATTTTATAGTTGATGTATTTTTTTTTCATCCAGAGGTAAGCGAAACAGTCCATTAACGGACCAAATAATCTATTCCATAGTCCATATTTAGCTTCACCAGCAATTCTTGGAAAATGACTTACAGGAATCTGTTTTATTTTTCCATCTTGCAATAAAACCATTGCAGGTAAAAACCGATGCAAGCCTTTAAACATTGGTATTTTTGAAGCATATGAGGTTTTAATCACTTTTAGCGGGCAACCCGTATCATCCATTCCATCATGAGTAAAAGAGCGACGAATTCCATTTGCTATAGATGATGACATGTTTTTTACAAAAGAGTCTTTTCTATTTGCTCTTACCCCGGTAACTAAATCATATTCAGGAATCTGCTCTAGTAATAAATTGAAATCTTTCGGGTCTGTTTGTAAATCAGAATCTATATAACCTACAAGTTCGGTTGTAGTATTTTTAAACCCTGCACTTATTGCAGCACTTAAGCCTTTATTTTCTTTAAAACTGATAAAAGAAAAATCTTCATTATCAGTACAAATACGCTCAATAATTGATTGACTTTGGTCTTGACTCCCGTCATTTACAAAAAGAATTTTAGTTTTTTTTGTAGCGATTTCTAAATAAGCGGATAGTTCTTTTTCTACTCGGTCTAAATTATCTTCTTCATTATAAACAGGGACTATAATTGTGAAGTCGTATATCATTTAGTAGTTTTTTTTTTTAGTAAATTTTGTGCAGCTTTAAAAGGATTTATCTCATCCTTTTCTATCTTGTTTAAATATTCTGAAATCGACTCAATTACTTTTTCATCTTTGTAAAATTGATTTTTGAGTTCATTATTAATAGCCTCAAAAAACCATTGCTTATTTTGTAATTTTCTTTGTTGGTAAAAATAGCCATTCTTTTTGGTCAATTTCAAATAGGATTTTAGTATTTGATAAATATTTTCAATACCAATACTGTTCAAGGCACTCGAAGTAGTAACTTCAGGTGTCCATCCACTTTCTTTAGCTGGAAAAAGATGTAGGGCACGTTTAAATTCAGTTTTGGCAAGTTTAGCTTGTTTTTCAAACTCTCCATCGGCCTTATTAATGACAATCAAATCTGCCATTTCAATAATACCGCGTTTTATACCTTGTAATTCATCACCAGCATTGGCAAGTTTTAAGAGTAAAAAGAAATCGACCATACCGTGTACAGCGACTTCAGATTGCCCAACACCTACAGTTTCTACAATAATATAATCAAACCCTGCAGCTTCACATAAAGTAATTGATTCTCTAGTTTTTCTTGTAACTCCACCTAAAGAATCTCCTGATGGAGATGGCCTAATAAAAGCATTTTTATCATTTACCAAAGATTCCATTCTAGTTTTATCGCCTAAGATGCTTCCCTTATTTAAACTACTTGTTGGGTCAATTGCTAATACTGCTACTTTTTTATTGAGCTTGGTTAAATGTTTTCCAAAAGCTTCAATAAAAGTGCTTTTTCCAACTCCTGGAACTCCTGTAATTCCAATTCGGATAGATTTTTTTGCGTGCGGTAAACAGCCTTCTAAAATTTCAGAGGCTTTTAAATGGTGTTTTTGATTGTTACTTTCAATCAAAGTTATTGCTTTACTCAAAAAGCTAATATTGCCATTTGTTATTTGTTGAACAAATTGTTTTGAAGATGCTTTTTTAATTGAATTCAATGGTTGAATTTTGTTCTTTATAATCTCAAACGAAATTACAAAATTAAAATGAGTTGTAATTTTTTAACTTTAAAAAGGACTCTTAGCTTTTAACTTTTTCTTTTAAAAAATGTTAGTATTTTTACAACTGATTTAAAACGCCTTATTATTCAATGGAATTGTATAAAACAAACTCAATAAAAGTTTACAACTCACTTTCGAAATCTAAAGAAGAATTTAAACCTATCCATCAAGGTAATGTAGGTTTGTATGTTTGTGGACCTACAGTTTATAGCAATGTGCATTTAGGAAATGTAAGAACCTTTATGTCTTTTGATATGATATACCGCTACTTTTTACATTTGGGATATAAGGTAAGGTATGTTCGTAATATTACAGATGCAGGTCATTTAACTGATGATAATGCAGAAGATAAAATATCTACTAAAGCACGTTTAGAAAAGTTAGAGCCGATGGAAATCGTACAAAAGTATACGGTTGATTTTCATGAGATTTTGCAAGAATTTAATTTTTTATCACCAAGCATCGAACCTACAGCAACTGGACATATTGTTGAGCAGATTGAAGCTATTAAACAAATGTTAGAGAATAGGTTGGCTTATGAATCTATGGGGTCTGTATATTTTGATGTATTAAAATACAATGAAGAAGGTGGTGATTATGGAGTTTTGTCTAAACGTAATATGGATGATGTAATTTCTAATACTCGTCAATTAGATGGACAATCAGAAAAGAAAAATCCACAAGATTTTGCACTTTGGAAAAAAGCAAGTCCTGAGCATATTATGCGTTGGCCATCGCCTTGGGGTGTTGGTTTTCCTGGTTGGCATTTAGAGTGTACAGTAATGAGTACAAAATATTTAGGAGAAACTTTTGATATACATGGTGGTGGAATGGATTTAAAATTTCCGCATCACGAATGTGAGATTGCACAATCTAAAGCATGTAATCATCATACCAACCCAGTTAATTATTGGCTGCATACAAATATGTTGACGTTGAATGGTCAGAAGATGTCAAAATCTACAGGTAATAATATTTTGCCTAGAGAAATATTATCAGGTAAAAATGATAAATTAAACAAATCATTTAGCGCAAGTGTTGTTCGGTTTTTCTGTATGCAAGCACATTATAGAAGTATTTTAGATTTCTCTAGCGATGCATTAGAAGCTTCAGAAAAAGGATATCTAAAATTGATGACTGCTTATTCAGAACTCAAAAACATTAAAACTTCAGATTCATCATCTATAAATATCGAAGCTTGGAAGCAGCAATGCTATGATGCAATGAATGATGATTTTAATACACCTATATTAATTGCACATTTATTTGAAGCTGTTAAATTTATCAATCAACTAAAAGAAGAAAATGAAACCATTTCTGTTGCTGGTTTAGAACTTTTATCTAGTACCATGGGGGTTTTTGTTTTTGATGTTTTGGGATTGAAAAATGATTCAGACAGCGATATTAGTTCTCGTGAAAATAAATTAAGCGGCGTTGTTGAAATGTTGATTAAGATGCGAAAAAATGCACGAGAAAATAAAGATTGGGCGTTATCTGATGAAATTAGAGATGAGCTACTTGCTTTAGGAATTCAGCTAAAAGATGGTAAAGACGGAACAACTTTTTCTGTAAGTTAATGCTTAACATTCTAAAAAAAATATTGGCATTTCCATTTATCATGTTGGTCAGGTTTTATCAGGTGGCTATTTCTCCATATACACCAGCGAGTTGTAGATACAGCCCTACCTGTTCGCATTATACGGTAGAAGCATTAAAAAAACACGGAGTTTTTTATGGGGGATGGTTGTCAATAAAGCGTATTTTTAGTTGTCATCCATGGAGTAAAGGAGGGTATGATCCGGTTCCAGAAAAAAAAATCAAGTAACAAATAGCAAGTGTAAAGTTTAAAATTTTTGAGTTGTTCATTCTTTTAATCTTTTAATCTCGATATCATTTAATCAAACTATATTTACAAAAAAATAAAACCACATGTTACAGCTTGCCATCGATTGGAATCCATCACCAGAATTATTTAAAATAGGAGCAATATCAATTCGTTATTACGGATTAATGTTTGTGATTGCCTTTTTATTAGGGATTCAAATCATGAAAAAAATATATAAAAGTGAAAGTGTTCCTGTTGAATATGTTGACTCTTTATTTATGTATACAGTTGTTGCTACTTTATTGGGTGCACGTTTGGGAGATGTGTTTTTTTACAGCTGGGACTATTATCAAAATAACTTAGTAGAAATTTTATTACCAATAGCTAAAGACTCTAATGGTTCTATTTTCGGATTTATTGATGGCTATAAATTTGTTGGATTTGCTGGATTGGCATCGCATGGAGCAGCTATCGGAATTGTAATAGCTATGATTTTGTATCGTAGAAAATATAACTATAAAAGCTTACTTTGGATTTTAGACCGTGTTGTAATTACTGTTGCATCGGGTGCAGTTTTTGTACGTCTAGGCAACTTGATGAATTCTGAAATAGTTGGTAAAGTAACGAATTCAGACTTTGGGTTTCGATTTATCAGAAATGATATTGGAAAAAGCGAAGCTATGGAAATTACAGGCTCAAAAACTTACGAGCGTGCTTATGAATTAATTGAAACTAGTGCTCAATACAAGCAGATCCTTGCTGACATTCCGTTACGGTACCCTACGCAACTTTTCGAATCAATAGGGTATATATGTGTGTTTTTAGTTTTATGGTTTGTTTATTGGAAAACCGATAAGAAAAATAAACCAGGGTTTTTGTTTGGGGTATTTATGATTTTGCTTTGGGCTGTTAGGTTTGTAATAGAATTCTTTAAAGAAGCGCAAGTAGAAGGTAGAGAAGATTTACTTTTTGGTTTAAACACTGGGCAACTACTTAGTATTCCGATGATTATTGTTGGAGTCTATTTTGTGTTAAGAAAAACTAAATAAAAAGCATTTTTCTTAAAATTTGATAATTCCTTTAAATATCCCTTATAAATAAGGGGTAAATTCATATTTTTTTTGTGATTATATTAGTATTTCAGCTAAAAAAGAATACATTTGTCAGATTAACTAATTTAAATAACAAAATAATTATGAAATTAAAAGTTTACTTTTTAACTATGTTATTTTTTGTTTCTTTATCTGCCTTGGCACAATCGTACCAAATTAGTGGAGTTGTAACAGATGATGACAATGAACCCCTTCCAGCAGTTACTATTGTTGTTAAGGGTACAACTAACGGAACATCTTCGGATTTCGATGGAAATTATTCTATGGAAGTTTCACAAGGTGATGTGTTAGTTTTTTCTTTTGTTGGTTTTGATGACCAAGAAATTGTAATGGATGGATCTGCTACAGTTAACGTTACAATGACTTCAGGTATTTCACTTGATGAAGTTGTAGTTGTGGGGTCAAGAAACAAAAACAGAACAGCAATTGATACGCCTGTTCCTGTTGATGTAATTGATGTTACAGAGTTGATTGCTTCTAGTCCGCAGGTTAATTTAAATCAAATTTTAAATTACGTTGCACCTTCATTTTCATCTAACACACAAACTATTTCTGATGGTACTGATCATATCGATCCAGCATCTTTAAGAGGTTTAGGGCCAGATCAAACCTTGGTATTGATTAATGGAAAAAGACGACATACTACTTCTTTAGTAAATGTAAATGGTACATTTGGTAGAGGATCTGTAGGTACGGATTTAAATGCTATTCCAACAGCAGCAATTGCTCGTGTAGAGGTACTTAGAGACGGTGCTTCTGCGCAATATGGTTCTGATGCCATTGCAGGTGTAATTAACATTGTATTAAAAAGAAATACTGGAGAATTAGGTGTTGCTGTTACAGCTGGAGCTAATTTTTCTGATGGAGCTAATAACCTTAAAGGTGGTGTTGATGGAGAAACTGTTAATATTGCTGTTAACTATGGTATCGGCTTAGGTGATAAAGGAGGTTACATTAACTTTACAGGTGATGTGGATGTTAGAGAGCCTACTAGTAGAATGGGAAGTTTTACAGGAATGATTTTCCACGGATTTAACTCAATTCAAAGAGTTGCTGCAGAAAGTGGTGTGTATCCAGAGGATATGTCTTTCGAGCAAATTAAATTTTTCTCTCAAGGTGTAGATCACTTTACAACAGAATTGAAACAAGCTATCATGGCAACTACATCGCAAGATCAAATAGTTGATTTATTATCTAATAATGGTAGTCCAATTGATTTTACTGAAGCGGAATTGTCTGCTAGAGGTCAAGTAAGATCAGATTATAATATGAGAGTAGGACAATCTAAATTAAGAGCAGGTCGCTTTTTTGCAAACCTATCTTTACCTTTAGATGATAACGGAACTGAGTTATACTCTTTTGCAGGTATGAGTTACAGAAACGGTAATGCTGCAGGTTTCTACAGATTACCTCATCAATCAAGATCATTCTCATCAGTTAACTTAAATGGTTTCTTACCAAATATAAATTCTGATATTAAAGACAAATCTTTTGCTGTTGGTATTAAAGGCAAGATTAATGATTGGGATGTTGATTTTAGTAATTCTTGGGGACAAAATAGTTTTAACTTTACAGTTTCTAATTCATATAATGCATCTCAGGGATTATTGTCTTCAACTACATTTAACTCAGGTGGATTTGCATTTACACAGAACACTTCTAACTTAGATGTTTCAAAATATTTTGAAGATTACATGGAAGGTGTAAACATTGCCTTTGGGGGTGAATATAGATTAGAAAATTATGTAATTGTTGCAGGTGAAGAGGCGTCATATACAAATTATGATTCTGAACCTGATTTCTTTGGAAGATCTTATCCAGGTGGTGCACAAGTTTTTCCAGGGTTTAGACCAGCAAATGAAAAAGATGAGAGCAGAAATAGTCTTGCAGGATATCTAGATGTTGAAGCAAATATTACTGAAGGCTTTTTATTGACAGCTGCACTTCGTTATGAAAACTATAGCGATTTCGGTTCTACATTTAATTATAAATTAGCTGCAAGATTAAAGGTAACTGATAAATTTAATTTACGTGGAGCATTTAGTACAGGTTTTAGAGCTCCTTCTTTACATCAGATTTATTACAACGCAACTGCAACGCAGTTCGATGATAATGGAATTCCACAAGAGGTTGGAACTTTCTCAAATGATAGTAGAGTAGCACAAGTATTAGGGATCCCTCAATTAAAGCAAGAAGAATCGGCTAGTGCAAGTGTAGGGTTTACATTAAATTTACCAGAGTCTAATATTAAAATATCTGTTGATGGTTATTTTATCGCAATTGAAGATAGAGTTACTTTAACTGATACGTTTGTTGCAACTACACCAGAATTAGAAGTTGCTTTTGCACAAGCAGGAGCTAGTAGAGCAGCATTTTTCTCAAATGCAATTGATACAGAATCAAAAGGTATTGATATTGTGATTAGTCATAAAGCAACTGGAGATAAAGTTTCTATCAAAAATGATTTAGCTGCTACTTTTTCACAAACAAGACAAGTTGATGATATTCATGCATCACAAATCTTAGCAGATGGTAATCAGTTAGATAGATACTTTAGTGAATCTTCAAGAATTTATTTAGAAGAGGCTGTGCCAAGAGCAAAAATTAACTTATCTCATATGATAAGCTTTGATAAATTCAACGTTTTCTTAAGAAACGTTTATTTTGGAGAAGTTACAAGTACTACACATCAAGTATTTTCACCTAGAATTGTTACAGACTTATCTGTAGGGTATAACTTTACTGATAATTTAGTTGCTACAGTTGGAGCAAATAACTTATTTGATCTTTATCCAGATGAAGTTTTTGAAGGAGACACAAGTAGTGGAAGATTTGTTTATTCGCGTAGAGCGCAACAATATGGTACAAGCGGTAGATTCCTTTTTGCTAGATTGACTTTTAACTTAAACTAAAAAATTAAAATATTAATTATGAAAAAAATAAAATTTATACCGTTAATTCTACTTGCAATTGCGTTGGTTACTACATCGTGTGCAATTGATGATGACGATGCTGTAGTGGCAAATGTAATTGTTACTAAAACTGTTTCTTTGGCTGATTCTGAAGTAATTGTCCCTGCAAGTGCTACACCATATAATGTTGCTTTATTACTTGATCAAGCATTTGGAACTAATGCATTGGTAGAATATACTATTGATGGTGCTGAAGGAGGTTCTACTATTGATTTTGGAAGTACTTCTGGTAGTATCCCTGTAGATGTTTCTGAAGATGGTTCAGTAATTTATATTACATTGACAAACGTATCAGTCTTAAACAAGCCTGATACTGTTGATGCTGTAATTGATCAAGGTAACAAGACTATTAAAATTATTGTTTTAACAATTCCTGATGCTGACCCTAATGCTTTACAAATTGTAATGACATGGGATAACCCAGCACAAAATGATTTGGATTTATGGGTTACAGATGACCCACCAACAATTGGTTATGAAACAAGTCAATCAGTATCACCTTTAGAAGATGTTTCTTTTTCTAATGGATACCCAGATGGAACATACAACATTTTACCAAGAGATTGGTTTTCGGTTGATCCAGTTATTGGAGTTTTAATTGCTGTAGTTCATCCTGATGGAACTGTAGAAACTTTTAGTGATACTATTGATGCAGGAACTGATTTTAATTATATGGTTAAATTTGATAAAGTTGGTGATGAATACACTATGACACAGGTACCAACTGAGCCAGTATTTTAATCTATTTTAATTTAAAAAATAATAAATAAAATGAAAACAATAAAGAATTATAAATATTTAATGATGCTTGCTGTAGTTGCTCTTTTTGCTTCTTGTAGCGAGGATGATGATGTAGCTGTAGCTCCGGCGTCATCTAATATTCAAGTTGTAGTTGAGTCTTTTGTTAGCTCTCAAATCGAAGTGATTGGACAACAAGGGACAAATAATGCAAATATTGAAATAGGTTTCAGATTATCTGAGCACTCAACTTCATATAGAGGGTCTGATGTAATCATTGCTTATGATGGTAGTGAATATGTGATACCAGCAGGTGAAAATGAAGTTGTTGTTGGTGTAACTAATGTAGAATTTGAGTTAGATGTTCCTGGTGGAAATATACCTTACAATGGATTAACATTGACTTCTCAAATAGACTTTACAGCTAATTTCGAAGTAGAAGTTGCTAACAGACCTAGTGATTTGGTAGTTCTTAAAAGTGGATTTATTACTGTAAGCGCTGTAGTTTATGGTCAACTACCTCCTGTTACTGCTGGTCAAATTAACTTCTTATTTGATTGGAGTCCTAATGATTCTGCAGGGAATGATTTAGATCTAAGATTGAGAAATTCTGGTGGTACCCAATTTGACTACTCAGGTTCTGTAAGTAATTATGAAGATGTTGCTTTGTTAGATTCTGATCCAGATGATGATTATAATGTAATTGTTGATCCTTGGTCAACATCTACATCTAGTATTGCTGGAATTATGTTTGCAATGCATCCTGATGGAACTTTAGAAGTATTTGAAATGGATTTATCAGGAATAAATTCTGAAACTACATTTGTACAAGTGAATAAATCTACTGATATGGACGGTAACGTAACTTATACAGTAACAGATTAGAAAATATTAAATAATATTTTTTAAAACGCTCGCTTTTGCGAGCGTTTTTTTATTCCTCTATTTTGTTAAAGGATGTGCTCTCAACTGTAAGAATGTTTAGCACCTTCATTATTTCATTGTTGTTATAAAGATCAAAAATGTTTCGATAATCACAATAGGTTAGGAAGTTAAATATTTTGTCTTCAGGAATTTTTAATTTTTTTATAAAATAATCAACACCAAAATCAGCTATAATTCTTTCAGGAGTATTTTTCTTTCGACGTAATTCTCTTCTTAGTTCATTTTCTTTATCTCTCATAGGAATTCCTATACTAGCTCTAGCACCATTCATACTTATCGGATCCACGTCATTAACATACGACGCCTCTCTGTTAAATAATTCGGTATTTTTACTTGGTAATTTTGCAATCCTCATCATTTCTTCAATAAAATGAGATGCCTTTAAAATAGAATCAGTACTAATTTTTTTAGCATCAGTTAATAGCAATCCTGAGAGATTATGATTCTTTAATTCTACAGTTTCTAAATAGTTGGTCATAACTTCTAAATAGAAAATAGGATAAGATTGATTTAATATTTTTTTAGTAACAATTATTTTTCTGTTGGTATATTTAATGTGCGATATAGACAAAGTGTCTTTCAGTTTAGCACTTATTTTAAATTCACCATTAGCATCACTGCTAGTGCCCTGTTTCGTGCTTATATTGTATATATGAGCATCCGTTATAGAGTTGTTAAAATGCATAACCTTACCGCTTATTTCTTTACTAAAATTTTGAGAGAATGATGCAAATATCCCTATAAAAAGAAAAGTTATAGTTAGTTTAAGTTTCATTAAAAACAAAGAAAGCAACCGAAGTATTAAAATAGTATTAAAGCATTTGTAAACTTTTGTTAAAATAGATTTTTACCTATTTTTACTTAAAATTAGGATACATGAAAAAAATGTTGATTGCCAGTACGTCAACAGTTCATGGTAAAGCATATTTAGAATATATGCTGCCAGAATTGTCTAACTTTTTTAAAGGAATTTCAGAACTACTCTTCATTCCATATGCTAGACCAGGGGGGCTAACTTATGACGAATATACTGCCATTGCACAAAAGGGATTTAAGTCGATAAATATAGAGGTAAAAGGAATTCATGAATTTGATAATCCTAGAGAAGCTGTTAATAATGCATTAGGTCTTTTTGTTGGCGGTGGTAATACGTTTGAGTTAGTTTCACAATTGTATAAGCATAATTTAATCGATACAATTAAGAATGCAGTTGAACGAGGAACTCATTATTTTGGCACAAGTGCAGGGAGTAATATTACAGGTGTTTCTATGAAAACTACCAATGATATGCCCATCGTTTATCCTCCGAGTTTTGAAACCTTAGGATTAATAAATTTTAATATAAACCCACATTATTTAGACCCAGATCCAAATTCTAAGCATATGGGTGAAACTCGTGAAACGAGAATCGTAGAATTTCATCAATTTAATAAAACACCTGTTTTAGGATTGCGAGAAGGAAGTTGGCTAGAAGTAGTAGGAGAGCAGATTATATTGAAAGGCACTTTGCCAGCTCGTTTGTTTTTAAAGGATAAGCTTCCTGTTGAATATCAGACCGAAAGTGATTTAAGCTTTTTACAATTATAGAGCTAAAAACAGCTCAACTTCTTTAGAATCAACACCTTGTTTTACATTGTTTGATAATTTCTGATATGCATTAAAAATTCTGACAACACCAATACCCTCTCTTTTTGATAAGTCATTTAGTATCATAGCAGATATAAATGAAGTAGGATGTTGGTTTACATATTCAAAATTAAAATTGATATTTTCTTGTTCAATGGCTGAAATTTGAGAGGCAATTTTTTCAAGAGTTTTAGCATCATTATTTAACCTAGCTCTTTGTAAATCTGGAAATAACAATTCAATTTTTGCATTGATTTGTTTTGAATCATTTTGAAATTCAACCAATTCATCATTTAGTTTTGACCCTTTGATTGTAGATTGTGTTAGATCATTTTTATCAAGAACAATTTTTATACTGTCATTTTCTAAAACAAATAATTTTCCGCCATCAATTCCTTTAACCTTTATGGCATAACGCTCTGGAAAGTCAATTTTTCCTTTAAAATATGCTGTATTATTAATGATTAGAGTTGAATCAATAAGTGAAAATTTAGGAGAGAGTTTATATAAGAATAGATTTTTATCATCTAAATCATCGGCATGTATATTAATTACATATTGAGTTTTTGATTTAGGTATTTCTACTTGTTTATTACAAGAGAAAAATAATAAGGTTAAAAAAACAAATCCAATATCTTTAAGTGTAAGTGACACCTTAGTAGTTAATATATTCTATTATTTCAAGTCCATAACCCGTCATACCAACACGTTTACTAATATTTTTAGCATTCGATAAAACACGCAATTTAGAAATACCTAAATCATGTAAAATTTGTGCGCCAATACCATAATCCTTTTTATCCATTTCTTTGGGCTTTGAAAAATCTTCTTTTTTCAGTTTTGATAATTGATTTAAGAAATTGATTGGTTGATTGTCTTGGTTGATAAAAACTATAACTCCGGCTTCTTCATTATTTAACAAATCAAAAATACGTTTGAATTTCTCATCAGAGTTTTGGGTAAGTACACCTAGAGCATTATTAATTAAAGTAGAATTTACCTTTACTAAAACTTTGTCATCTGCTTTCCAACTTCCTTTTGTTAATGCAATATGAACTTGATTGTTATTGGTTTGTTTATAAGCTCTTAGCCTGAAATCTCCAAATCGGGTAGTAGTATCAAAATCTTCTATCTTCTCGATAAGCGAGTCATTTTTCATTCTGTAAGCAACTAAATCTTCGATAGAAATCAATTTTAAATCAAATTGTTTTGCAACTTTAAAAAGTTGAGGCAAGCGCGCCATAGTACCATCTTCATTTAAGATTTCTACTAAAATACCTGCGGGTTTAAATCCAGCTAATCGTGCTAAATCAACAGCAGCTTCTGTATGCCCCGTTCTTCTTAATACACCCCCATTTTTTGCTCTTAACGGAAATATATGTCCTGGTCTTCCTAAATCAAAACCTTTGGTATCATCATTTACTAAAGCTTTAATTGTCTTAGCTCTATCATGTACAGAAATCCCTGTAGTACAGCCATGACCAATTAAATCGACCGATACCGTAAATTGGGTGTGATGCATTACGGTATTGTTTTGCACCATCATTTCTAAGTCTAATTCTTTTCTTCTGTCTTCGGTGATTGGAGCACAAATTAATCCTCTACCATTGGTGGCCATAAAATTAATCATCCCTGGAGTTACCATTTCTGCAGCAGCAATAAAATCACCTTCATTTTCTCTATTCTCATCATCAACAACAATTACAACCTCTCCTTTTTTTATGGATTCAATCGCTTCTTCTATCGAGTTCAACTTCACTTTCTCTGTTGTAGCTTTCATTACTTTATGAATTCTTTTTTTTACGTTTAAACTTTGCACTTATTGAATCAAAAAACAATGCTATGTTAAAAATACCTTTGTCTTTTGCAGCTCTGCGTGTAACTAATATCCCAAATGGCAATAAAAATATGGTCGATAGCCATCCTCCTAATGTAGCAGATATAGCACTTTCTTCGGCCATATTCTTACCAGTAGTAGTAATGATATTATAGACCACAAAAATAACAATTGCCAAGACCATAGGCAAACCGAAGCCTCCTTTTCTAATTATTGAACCTAGTGGAGCTCCAATAAAAAATAGCACCAAACAGGCTAAAGAAAATGCAATTCTATTGTGATACTCATGGTCATATAGGTTTAGTTGCTTACGTTTTAATTTAAAACTCTCAGTTGTGCGTTGCATATTATTGAGTTCTCTTTCAATATTTCTAAGTGCATTATCTAATACAACGGATTTATTTTTGACTTCAAAATTCATTAAAATATCCTGATTCAAATTGTTGTTAGCCAAAGAGTCTGGGTAGGGCTTTAGTTTATCTGCACCAATTGCTAAAACAAAATTTTTGGTTCGGTCTTTTAAATAATTGTCATAAGTAACTTTTGTTGAATCAGAAAATTGTTCTAATTGTTTTAAACTTAGCATCGCATGATGCGTATCATAATTATCTTTTTCTAAATCTGAATCGCTAAAAGATGAAACATCAATATTTATCTCATAAGTCTCGAAAGTTGCCTTAGAAAACGGCATCTTTATTTTTTTGTCTTTTTTATCACGTCTATTACTATGTTCTTCGTAGTAGTGTCCATTAGTTAAAATAAAGGTCATGTACTTACTATTCTCCTCTGTTAAAATTTCTCCTTTTTCGGCAGTAATGATTACAGTTTTTCCAAAATTTGATTTTAAATCAAAAATTTGAACATTCTTTAATAGGTTCTTTTTTTCGCCGTATTTCTCATCAAATTTAATAACATACCCTGGTATATCAGTATTAAATGTTCCAGGTACCAAAGCTAAAGCAGGTTGCTTCTTTTTGATATTCATAAACATGTTTTTCTGTTTCAATGTAGCACGAGGGTAGACGTAGTTGAGAAACATAAAATCAACAACACTTAAGAAAAGAGTTAGAACAACCAATGGTAAAATAAATCGTCTTAAAGATATTCCTGCAGATTTTATTGCTGCCATTTCATAATTTTCAGCAAAATTTCCTACCGCCATAATAGATGATAATAGAATCCCGATTGGCATTGCTAAAGGCACCACTGTTAAAGCAAGGTACCCCACAAATTTTAAGATGAAGCCCATGTCAACACCTTTACCTGAGATTTCATCAAAACCTCCCCAAAGGGCAACCATCACTAAGACAAAAAGAATAACAAAAAATGTTGCGAAAAAGGGCTTTAAAAAGCTCTTGATAATATATATATCGAGTTTTTTCAAATTGATCTATTTTGGTTCACTGATATAGTAATTGTTTTCTTCAAAAAACTTGCGGTCAAAGGTAAAAAGAGAATCAGAAATTGCTTGGTTTGTATGAAATTTACCGATAGTATATGTTGTAACTGTACCATCTTTACCAGTTTCTATAACTCTATAAATATGTTTTGTTTTTTTGTTGATGGCAACCAAAACATGTTTCAATTCAGATTCAGTATCTGTAGGAGTCAATTTTACAAACTGCATCTTTTTTCCTTTAACTTTTTGTACGATGTCCATTTCATAAGTAAAACCACTTTCGTAGAAGGTTAGCATTCTAGAAGGGGTCAATGTAGTTTCATCTTCAGAGTTTGGTTGCTTTATTACAACTTCTTCATCCTCATGAACTATCATATAAATTTTAGCTCCATCAAAAAACTGTTCAACACCTAAATATTCAAAATGATATAAATCGTCTTTTAAAGTAGCATTTCCATTATTTGCTTGATGGATATCAGCCTCTTCATTGTCAATTTTATGCTCAAATTCTATATAAATATTGTCGTATGATTTAACTTTATCTGCAACTTCATCTAACAGAGCTTTCGCACCTTGACTAAATCCAATTGTTGTATATGTTATAAATAGTAGGAATAAATATTTTTTCATTTTTTATTTTCTTTCGTTTTCTAATAATTCATTCAATGCCATTTCATCTGGCACTAAAACTTGTCTTGCTTTGCTTCCTTCAAAAGGGCCCACAATACCAGCAGCTTCTAATTGATCAATAATTCTACCTGCTCTATTATAGCCTAATTTTAATTTTCTTTGTAACAAAGATGCTGAACCTTGTTGCGCAATAATAATGACCATTGCTGCATCTCTAAAGAGTGAGTCTCTATCGTTAATGTCTATATCAAGATTTAAGCCACTTTCTTCTCCAGAATATTCTGGTAATTGATAGGCCTCTGGATAAGCTCTTTGAGAACCAATAAAATCAGTAATTTTTTCAATCTCAGGTGTATCAACAAATGCACATTGAATTCTAATTAAATCATTTCCGCCAGAGTATAACATATCACCTTTACCAATCAACTGGTCAGCACCACCACTATCGATAATAGTTCTCGAATCAATTTTTGAAGTAACTCTAAATGCAATACGAGCAGGGAAATTAGCTTTAATAATTCCTGTAATTACATTTACAGATGGCCTTTGAGTTGCAACAATCAAATGGATACCAATAGCACGTGCTAATTGAGCTAAACGTGCAATAGGAGTTTCTACTTCTTTACCAGCAGTCATTATTAAATCTGCAAATTCATCAATTACTAAAACAATGTATGGTAAAAACCGATGACCGTTTTCAGGATTTAATTTACGCGCTTTAAACTTAGTATTGTATTCTTTTATATTTCTGACCATCGCAGTTTTAAGCAAATCGTAGCGGTCATCCATTTCAATACAAAGAGAGTTTAAGGTATTTACAACTTTAGTAGTGTCAGTAATAATAGCTTCTTCAGAATCTGGAAGTTTTGCCAAGTAATGGCGTTCTATTTTATTAAATAATGTGAGTTCTACCTTTTTAGGGTCAACTAAAACAAACTTTACTTCAGCTGGATGTTTTTTATAAAGTAGTGATGTCAGTACAACATTCAGCCCTACAGATTTTCCTTGCCCCGTAGCTCCTGCCATTAATAGGTGAGGCATCTTAGCTAAATCTACCACAAAACTTTCATTAGAAATAGTTTTGCCAAAAGCAACAGGCAACTCCATTTCAGATTTTTGAAACTTGCTAGATGAAATCATAGATTTCATCGAAACCATCGTAGCATTTTTATTTGGAACCTCAATACCAATTGTACCTCTACCCGGAATTGGTGCTATAATTCGAATACCTAATGCTGATAGAGACAATGCAATATCATCTTCTAAATTCTTAATTTTTGAAATCCTAATACCTGCATCTGGCACAATTTCATAAAGTGTTACCGTTGGCCCAACGGTTGCTTTAATTTTAGCAATACCAATTTTATAATTGTTCAAAGTCTGAACAATCCTGTTTTTATTTGCTTCTAATTCTTCTTGATCAACAGCGATACTCTCATTAAACTCTCTCAATAAATTAAGTGTAGGGAATTTGTAATTTCCTAATTCAAGTTTTGGATCGAATTCTCCAAAATCTTTTACTAATTTGTCTGATAAGTTTTCTGATTCAGTTTTTTCTTCAACAATTTTTTCTACTGCAATCTCAACATCATACGACACAACCTTTGCATCAGCTTCCTCTTTTTTTGTAATTTCAAGGAGCATATCGTCATTTGTATTTTCTTCTTCCTCTTTTTTGCCTAGGTGATTTTTAATAGTAGGTTTTTGATTTTCAATTTCTGTTTCAAAATTTGTTGTTTCTTTTTCAACAAAAGTGACACTTAGCTTTGGTGCTTCAGGCAAAGGTTCATTAACAGATGATTTATCTTCTACAACTTTTTTATCTCGTTTAAAAAGAGCAACTATGTGCCCGAAATTCAATTTAAATCGAATAGCTAAATAGGCTAGGAGTGTAAAAATCAAAACAAGCATGATACCCACCCGCCCTAAAAAAGGCTCTATATAATTGTTGAGTTCATAACCTACAATTCCAGATAAGAGAGAATTGCCATTGGTAAAAAAACCGAAGAACATAGAAAACCAAGTCATTCCTAAAACTCCCCAAAACCATGACTTGCGCAATTTTATGAGGCTTACTTGAAATAATAAATACAACCCACTAGAGAAAAATAAGATAGGAAAAATATAGGCTGCTAAACCAAACCCTTTATAAATAAAAAACACACTGAAAATGTGTCCTAACTTTCCGAGAAGGTTGTGAACATTAGCATCTTTGTTGAAAAATTCAGATAATTCACTTTGGTCAATTTCCCAATTAAATAAAAACGAGGTAAAGGCAACGAATAAAAAAACTGCAAATAATGTTAAAAACAAACCAAAAATAGTTTGAGTTTGTTTGTTACTTAAAAAGGTTTTTGTTTTTTTAAAACTAGGTTCCTTTTTAGTTGCTTTAGTGCTTTTTTTCTTTCTTGCCATTCAGTTAGTTATTATTACAAAAATATAGAATAATAAAAAGGATTTTGCTTTTTACAGGATAAATTTTGGATTATAGATTATCAAACCTATTATAATCGAAAATATTGCTGCCAAAAATAAATTTCTAACAGCAATATTGACTTAAAAAAATGCTAAATTATTTTAAAGCATTAAGCGCATTTTCATAATTAGGTTCTTCTACAACTTCTTGAACTTGCTCTGAATATAGCACATTATGATCTTGGTCTAATACAATTATTGATCTTGATAATAATCCTTCAACAGGACCATTTGCAAATAATAAATTGTAAGCTTTACCGAAAGAACCATCTCTAAAATCAGAAAGCATTTCTACATTTTCTATTCCTTCTGCACCACAAAAACGGCCCATCGCAAATGGTAAATCTTTAGAAATACAAAGTACTTTTGTATTGTCTAATTCTGATGCTACTTTGTTAAATTCTCTAACCGATGATGCACAAGTTCCTGTGTCAATACTATGAAAAATATTTAAAATAAGTCTTTGTCCTTTATAATCTTCTAATGAAGCATTGGATAAATCTAATTTTGCTAGTTTAAAATTTGGAGCTTGTTCTCCAACTTTAGGTAAATCTCCTATTGTGCTAATTGGGTTACCTTTTAAAGTTACTGATGCCATAATTTTTGTTTTATTATTATCTTCTCAAAAGTAGTTTAAAAAAGAAAAACTCCCGAATAATTTCGAGAGTTTTTTAGTTGTTTTGTTAACAGATTTTATTGGTCTATAGATCCTAAAACACGTTTCATAAAACCGTTGAGTGCTTCTTTTTTTGGTGTACCGTTTTTAATTTCAGCATTTACCTCTAAAGCACCATACATGTTAGAAATTAACTCACCAATAACATCTAGCTCTTCATCTTTTAGAGAAGAAACTTCGGTTAAATCTTCCAAAACTTCTAAAGCTTCATTGATATAATCTTCGTCATTGTTTTCGATGAAGTTGGTCAAGTGTTTTATGATAGGTATTTTCATTTTGTTATAGATTTAATTGAGAGATTGCTTCTTCGCTATTGCGAATCGCAATAACATTATACTATTTCGTTTACCAATTCTTTTAAGCCTTCAAATCTATTGGTTTGAACTTGATTTAATTTAGCACCATTTTCAAAAGTTGCAAAAGTTGGGAGGTTATCTACATTTGCTAATTTACGAGATTCAGGAAACTTTTCTGCATCTACCAAGACAAAAGGAATACTTTCATTTTCTGAAGCTAATTTCTTAAATTTTGGTTTCATTATTCTACAATTTCCACACCATGATGCCGAAAATTGAACAACTACTTTTGGATTGTCGTTTACGATTTGTGCTAAACTGTCGTCTGTAATTTCTATTAACATAAATAAAATCATTAGTGTCCGATAAAGATACAAAAATAATTAAAAGCACCTCACAAGGTCAATAAAACTTAGCCAAAGTTTCAGTTTTCTCAATAGCATGGTGTGTTACCAAAAATATCTAA
>JAQRMW010000144.1 GCA_028599075.1 Urechidicola sp.
AAGTGTGTACTTTTGTTCATATATCTGTTTTTGTTGTGAAAATTAAGATATATAAAAAAGAGGGAAATCCAACCATGGAAATCCCTCTTTTAAAAATGTTTATCGGACACTAATGATAGAAAATAGATATTTTAGACTTTATATTTTTAGATAGTAATCAAACATTATTCTTGTTTTTAACTCAAAATTGGCAATCATGTATAAAGCTATCGTCAATTAATTGTGTTTGGTAAATATAATATTTTTTCATATATTTGCTAAGTACGCAATTCCATGTGTATGTTTTCCCCACAATTTGTTTAATGATTCAAGTAGGCCAGAGTCTACTTACTAAAGTGTTAAATTATGGGAGTTAAAAGAAGTTTAATTTTAGGATTTTTATTTGTAACAATCTTTATTTGTTTAGGTCTTTTCGCTTAGTAGCGTAAAGCGTATTGTTATTTTGTCAGCATTTCACATAAAGTGAAATGTTTTTATGCGTCATAAAGTTAGTGGTTGTAGCTGTTGATTATAACGGTAATTTTTTATCAACAAACATATTTGAGCCTAATCTAGTATTAACCTTTGAACTACTAAATTCTCTACTTAAATTATTTTCAAAGCTTGATGGTGCTATTCTACTGCCTGTAGTAATAAATGAGATGGCTCTACCTAGCAATGGTTCATCAATTTCTCCGATAATACCTAAATCCCCAAAGTCTTCTGGAAAGTAAATTCCAGGTTCAAAACCTTCAGGAAAATTTTCTCCATTTTTATTTTGAATTTCTAAAACGATGGGTTGCATTGCCCACGCATGATTTCGATTTGCATCTTCCCGTCTATAATTATTAGAATCATACAATGTAATTGATCCAACAGTTTTACCTTCAGTTGTAGTTCCAATAGTTGTCAATTCGATATATGGGTTTAATCCATTAATTACTAATTCACTTGCTGATGCAGAACTTCCTGTAGTCAAAATAACAATATTATCTAAATTTAAACTATTAATTCCAGGGCCTCCAATAATTTGATTTGTGAAATTGTTAATAACTGAACTTGGGTCATTTGATAAAAAATAGTCTTGCCATTTATTATTCCATTGCTCTTTAGAAAATAATTCACCAGTGTATTGGCCAGTAACCATACTTGCTAAATACGTAGCTGATCTAACTGAGCCTCCAGAATTATATCTTAAATCCAACACCAAATCAGTAACGCCATCATTTTTAAACATCGCAAAGACATCGTTCAGTTGATTGTCGTATAGTGGCGTAAATGCATTGTACATTAGATATCCTATTTTTTTACCAGACACTTCATAAATATCTGTATTGTATATTGGGTTCTCTTGTAATTCATTTTTTATTAGGTTAATGGCAATACCATTATCCACAGGATTTCCGTTATTGTAATCTGCAAAATTGAGTGTATAAGATTCTGATATGAACAATAGTTCTCTGAAATTATTAACAGTAAGAGGGATGCCATTTACAGCATGAAAAATATCACCACGCAATATATTTTTTGTTGATGCATCAGAATTTGGAATAATGTACCTCACATATCCAAAGACATCTATTTCACTTCCCGCCTCTAATACTAAACCAAATTCAACACCATTAGATCCTATTATTCCGTTTTGCAATAAATCTTCTAAGGCCAAATAGTCATCAACAATCCAAGAGTATTTATCTGTAGTAGGGTAGTTGTTTAATAAATTGTAAAAAAGTTCTTCAGGAATAGGATAGTCAATTAAAAAGCCATTCAACTGTTCTTGTGAAGAAAATCGCTGATCAGATAAATTAGGCAAATCTTGTTGCCAAAAATAAAATGCATTCAATCCCTTCCAAATAAAATTTTGTACTTCGACATCAGCTGGTATGTTTTCGTTGTCATCATTTTTACAGCTAAACCCTATAATTAGGAGTATTGCTAAGGCTAGATAAATTTTAATTGTTTTCATTATTTTTAAATGGATTTAGTATTTTGCACCTGCAAGTTATTATTTTTTTAAAAGTGTATGTTACAAAAACGAAACTTGTTCGTCATAATTGTAAGAAAGCATAAATAATATGCTAGCAACTTAAAAAACAAATGAAACAAACGGAATTTTTAAATCTTGTAATGCCCTTTAAAGATAAGGTTTTTAGATTATCAAAACGTCTACTAGTTTCTAATGAAGAGGCTGAAGATGCTACACAAGAATTGTTTATGAAGTTGTGGAGAAATAAAGAAAAAATAAGTTCTTATAAAAATGTGGAAGCCTTTGCCATGACAATGACAAAAAATTATTGCTTTGATAGATTAAAATCTAAACAGGCTAGTAACTTGTCTTTAGTTCATAGTAACTATAAAGAAAAAGGAACTTCATTAGATAAAAAAACAGATTTGAATGATAGCGTATCAATCGTACATCAATTGATTGCTAAGTTGCCAGAACAGCAGAGAATGATTATTCAACTGAGAGATGTAGAGCAATACGAATACGAAGAAATAAGTAAAATGCTAGATTTAAAGCCAACTGCGGTTAGGGTGGCTTTGTCAAGAGCAAGAAAAACAATAAGAGAACAATTGATAAAACAACACAATTATGGAATTAAGCAAAATTGAACAATTGTTAGAGAAGTATCTAAATGCTGAGACTACTTTACAAGAAGAAGCTACTTTAAAAGATTATTTTACAAATGGTCTAGTGGCACCACACCTTAAAGAGTATCAACTTTTATTTGGATATTTTAATGAAAGTAAATCAGAGAAGTTTACAAAAACCATTCAATTAAACTCTAAAAAAACGAATTGGAAATGGTTATCGTTAGCAGCATCTGTAGTACTACTTTTCAGCGTATACACTGGTTATAAATACGATGTGAGTATAAAAAGAGAAGAGGCAAAAATTGCCTACCAAGACACTCAAGCGGCATTTCAGCTACTTACAAAAAACTTAAACAAAGGTAACGCAGCAATAGGCTATTTGGGAGAATTTGAAACAACAACAAATAAAATTTTTAAACAATCTAAAAAATAAGAGAATCATGAAAAAATTAATTTTAATAGTAGCAGTAATAATAGCACCTTTTACAACTTCAGCTCAATCAATATTTGATAAGTTCGAAGATGTAGATGGTGTAACCACCATAGTCGTTACAAAAAAAGCTTTTGAATTGATGTCCATCTTTGGTGGAGATAGTGACGAAGCAAAAGAATATGCAGCAATGGTTGGCGGTTTAGACGGATTAAGAGTCTTTACAACCGAAGACTCTAAAATTGCTAGAGATATGAAAGCGACAGTAGATAAGTATTTAAAATCTTCTAAACTTTCTGAATTAATGAGAGTTAATGATAAGGAAGCTAATGTAAGAATTTACATAAAAGAAGGTAAAGATGATGAGCACGTTGAGGAGTTATTGATGTTTGTAAATGGACTTGAAAAACATTTTGAAGGTCATGAAGGTAGAAGTGCAGAGGCAGTAATTGTTTCTTTAACTGGAAATATTGACTTAGCTAAAATTGCTGAGTTGACTGAAGAAATGAACATAACAGGATCAGAACATTTGAAAGAAGCTGGTAACTAATAGCACTAATTATTGAATGCCTCTAAGCAAAATATGTTTAGAGGCATTTTATTGAAATAACTAAAATCAAACAATAAGAAATGAAACAATTTATAAAATATAGCATGATGATCATTGCAATTGCAATGCTCACTGTTTCTTGCGATAACAGCCCTTCTTTACAAAAGTATTACGTTGATAGTCTTGAAAATGCAAACTTTATCGCATTAGACATCCCCTCGAGTATATTAAAATTAAAAAATGATGATGTATCTGAAGATGTTAAAGAGACTTTAAAAACAATTAAGAAAGTAAACATTTTAGGATTTCAAATTAAAGAAGATAATATAGCTGAATATGATGCTGAGAAATTGAAGGTGAAAGCGATTTTAAAAAATCCAAAATATCAGGAATTAATTAGAGTAGGTAGTGGAGGAAAATCATTAAGCGTAAAATTTTTAGGAGAAGGCGATGCAATTGATGAAGTTATTCTTTACGGTTCTGATAAAGAACTTGGTTTTGCATTGATTCGGATTTTGGGCGATGGCATGGATCCTTCAAAAATGATGGCATTAGTGCAAGAAATTAATATTGATGATGAAAATGGTTCGTTTAAACAAATAGAATCATTTATGAAAAATATAAATTATGGTTCAAGATAACTTAAGAGGGTTATCTTTGATTAATTTTAGGGTGCTAATATACAAATTTTTATTTCTATAATTATAACGATATTCACATTCCTTTAAATGTAAAAAGAACTTG
>JAQRMW010000145.1 GCA_028599075.1 Urechidicola sp.
CTGGAAGTTTTATTGTCTCCATGTTATTTGTTTTATTTTTGTTTGTAATACTACAAAGGTACTGATAAAATCTTACTGATATTCAAATGTATCTTCACGTCTCCCCATTGCGCACAACGGTTAGTATATGGTTAGTGGCGGATTTCAAAGCACCAAACTATCAATTTAATGCTAAATTTGTTTGATGTAATACGCTTGATATTAGCATGATACCGCCATTAACTATATACATTGTTCTACACCGTTTTTCTTTCACTTCTTTTCTTTATAATTCAAATATTGTTTCAGTCTATCCAATTCAAGTCGCTTCATATAATTCCCCATAAAATCATAATCAGGTTCTTTGTTCTTGTTAATTGGTAGTAAGATTTTTTCTCTTTTAATTCTTTTATCGTTTATCTCCCTGTTAAAACTGTATTTTTCGCCTAATCTTGAAATAATTGTTGAAATGAAAAGCATAATATTCTTATTAAACTTTTCATTCTTTAATTTTGTAACGTGGTCACTTGCAACAAATTCAAAAGGCTGATAAAAACAAGCACCAACACTGCCACTATTCGCAATACTTAAACAATTTGAAAATATGCGAACTTTTTCCTTATTACTAATAAAATTATCAACTCCGTTATTCATTGCAGTTGATGAGACATAAGGCATTTTCCCTAATTTATGGTCATCTGTTTTTAGTCTTTTTCCCCTTTGAATTTCTGGAAATATATCACTTAGAAAAAACTCTTCCCACATTTTTGTAGAAAGTGGAACATCCTTTTTAGTTTTCTTTATTTCGTTTATGTTCTTAAATAAATAATCTTTGCCTTGTGCAATCATATTAAATTCAAAAGAAAGATAATTCGCAATTGCTTTCTCAAAATCTTCTTCTTTGGGGATTTCATCATTGAAATAATAAAACGAGTGCAACCATTCGTCTTCGCCTGATATAGTAGTTTTTACCATAAATTTACTTTCGGCTGGTGCATCGTGTAGCCAACAATTAATTAAGTGGGCTTTTCTTTCTTTTGCTCGTTCTGTTTCTACCAAACCAACGTGTTTATTAACTTCAAAACCATCATTCTCAAAATTTATAAACTTGCAATGTTTTTCTTCTGAATGGGGCTTATGAGCAGTAAAGACTGCAATACAAGGATTAGTTCCCACTCCGTAGAAAGTTTCTTTATTTAGTGTAATAACTCCTTCGAGTGTATGATTATCTAAAATTCTTTTTTTTGTCTGCTTATCTTCTTTTTTATTGCCAACCATTGTTGATTGTGGAACAATGACAACACATCTGCCACCGTCTGCCAAGCCATCCAATAAGCGTTTGATAAAATTAATCTCCGATAAATGAGCGGTATCTTTTCCTTTTCCTTGTGAATAAGGTGGGTTCATAAAACCAACAGAATAATTGTTTTCTCTGATTTTTTCTGTTTTTCTTTTTAAAAAATCATTTTTTATCAGATTACTTTTTCCATCACCTCTAAAAATCATATTAGTAGTAGCAATTGAAAACATATCTTCTCTTATTTCAATTCCGTGGATTTTTTCGGCTTTAATGATTTCTTTTTCGTCTGGTTTTGCCTGTTCAAGCATTTTATTCATTGCAGTAATTAAAAAGCCGCCAGTTCCACAGCAAGGGTCAAATACTGTATCTGTTGGTTTAATGTCTACCAAATCACAAAATAATTCTGTAATATGACTTGGTGTTAATACAACTCCTAATGTTTGACCATCACCACCACTGTAACGAATAAATTCACCATAAAAACGACCCAATACATCTTCTGGGGAATTTTCAGCAATCGTTGCATAAACATTTTTTTGTAAAAATTCAGCAAAATATTTTAATGGCGTTTTTGCAAGTCTCTCATCTACTTGATTTAATGTTGTTCGGTCTTTTACAACATTGAACTGACTCAAAACTTGCTCTTTCTTGGTTTCTGGTTTTACTTTTACCCTTGTCATATGAGTAGAAAGAGCATCGTATATTTTTTGTCCATCTGTTTTTAAATCATCGCCTGTTAATGAATTTATATCAAAAGACTGTTCTCTTAATGCTAAAAGAATTGCTGAAACAACAAGCGGTTTCTCACTATCACCAAGTTGCCCATAATTTCTTAAATATTCGTGCAGTTCTGATGATTTTTTTATAATATCTTCGAGTTCAAGTGTTTCTGTTGGCGTTTCTTCCAACACTTGCTCGCTGTGATATTTTTCAATGTTGCTTTCAAAAAAGTTCTCAAAATTCTCAACAGGGTGCAGTAATTTATAGCCTTTCTCATCAACAAAAATTGGTCTTATTATGTGGTGTTTTTCATCTCCCGAACAACCAAAGGCAAAAACCTTTTTGAATGAAGTCTTCTTAATTATTTCATTCGCATAATGTAATGCCCCATTTTCAGCATAATCTGTAATTGATTTTGTTTTTATGTTTAATTCTGTTTTTTCATCATCCTTATAGTCTGCCTGTTTTTCAATATCCGCTTTATCTTCAATTACGATGATAAAATCTTTTGATTTCGCTGTAAATTCTGGAAAACCAACTTTTCCTGTTCCTTTTTTAGAAGCAGTTTTTAAAGCATCCTGAATTTCTTTTATATCACTTCCATTTGGTGTAAACTTAATTTTTGCCAAATCAAGTAACTTTCCTATAAAAAAATCAGTCTTTTTTTCGTTTGCCATTATCTTTTATCCTTTTATCAAAATTCTTAAATGTTAACCTTCAAAAATACACTATTTTTTACTATTTCAAGAATTAATTTTATTGCTTGCACTGTCA
>JAQRMW010000146.1 GCA_028599075.1 Urechidicola sp.
GCCCATAATAGTTACTTTTTAGCTGTTGAAATATCTCAACGTTAATTATATGCTAAAAATACAAAATATTGATTAGCCAAGTTGCTGTGTTTCTCTTTTAATCAAATAAGATTATTAATCAATTCTTGATGTAAAATAGTTGTTATTTAATACGAAATGTTGTATATTAAGGCGGTAAGTAGTTTTTTATTTACAGCCCCACCAACTAATTTATAATATTAACAAGAAAGCATATAGCGTGCTTTCATAAATATAAGTAAGATGAACGCTTGGAGAAGCATAATATTCGGTCTGTTATTTGTAACACTATTCGTCCTTTTAGGTCTTTTAGCTTAAGGTAAAGATATTTACTGTTACAACCCTTTGCATAAAGCGAATGAAATTATATTGCTTTAAAGTACAAACCTTGTAGCTTAAACTAAGCCTTCCAACAAATCATCTTCTACAATATTTGGTAATGTGACTTTTAAATTTGGAGACCTTTCCATTTCACGTTTAATAGCAAATAAAGCCTCCTCGTTTCTTGCCCAACTTCTACGTGCTATTCCGTTATTGACATCATAAAAAAGCATGTTCTCTAATTTGCTTTGAGTTTCATTTGTACCATCTAATAGCATTCCAAAGCCACCATTGCTAACTTCTCCCCAGCCAACACCACCACCATTGTGTATAGAAACCCAAGTCGCACCTCTAAAGCTATCGCCAATCACATTATGGATAGACATATCAGCAGTAAATTGGCTACCGTCATAAATATTACTCGTTTCTCTGTAAGGCGAATCTGTGCCACTCACATCATGATGATCTCTTCCTAAAACAACAGGAGCAGTGAGCGTTCCGTTTTCTACAGCCTTGTTAAATGCCGTGGCGATTTTTACACGCCCTTCTGCATCTGCATATAAAATTCGCGCTTGTGAACCCACTACCAATTTATTCTTTTTGGCATCTTTTATCCAAGTGATATTGTCTTGCATTTGCAACTGGATTTCTTCTGGAGATGTTTGCATAATTTCTGATAAAATTTGCATCGCAATATCATCTGTCTTGTCTAAATCTTCAGGATTCCCTGAAGTACATACCCATCTAAAAGGCCCAAAACCATAATCAAAACACATTGGCCCCAAAATATCTTGTACATAAGATGAGTATTTAAAATCGATGTTATTATCAGCCATAATATCTGCTCCTGCTCTTGATGCTTCTAGTAAAAAAGCATTTCCATAATCAAAGAAATAAGTCCCTTTTACCACATGATTATTGATAGCAGTTGTTTGTCTTCTCAAAGATTCTTGTACTTTTTCTTTAAATAAATCGGGATTGTTTTTGATTAAATCATTCGACTCTTCAAAGCTCAATCCAACAGGATAGTAACCTCCAGACCAAGGATTGTGTAACGAAGTTTGATCAGAACCAACATGTACATAAATACCTTCTTTGTCAAATTGTTCCCATACATCCACAATATTTCCGATAAAGGCAATTGACAAAACTTTGTTAGTTGCCTGCGCTTTTTTAACTGTTGCAATCAATACATCCATAGAATCAATTAACATATCTGCCCAACCTTGTTCGTGACGTTTTTTAGCAGCACTCGGATTTACTTCTGCACAAACAGTAATACATTCTGTGATATTTCCAGCTTTTGGTTGTGCGCCACTCATACCTCCTAAACCAGAAGTTAAGAAGACTTTTCCTTTAGGGGTATCATTTTTATCTAATATTTTTCTAAAGGCATTCATCAAGGTAATCGTAGTTCCATGTACAATTCCCTGAGGGCCGATATACATAAAAGAACCCGCAGTCATTTGTCCGTATTGCGTAACTCCCAACGCATTAAATTTTTCTAAATCATCGGGTTTCGAATAATTAGGAACCATCATTCCGTTGGTTACAATTACTCTCGGTGCATTTTTGGTTGATGGAAATAGTCCCATTGGGTGACCCGAATACATGTGCAAGGTTTGTGTATCGGTCATGGTTGCCAAGTATTGCATTGACAATAAATATTGTGCCCAGTTTTGAAACACAGCGCCATTACCCCCATAAGTAATTAATTCTTCTGGATGTTGTGCTACTGCTGGATTTAAATTATTTTGAATCATCAACATGATGGCTGCTGCTGCTTTTGTTTTTGCAGGATACTCTGAAATAGAACGTGCATAAAAATCATAACTCGGTTTAAAACGATACATATAAATACGACCATAATCCTTCAATTCTTGAGCAAATTCTACTGCTAATGTTGGATGCCAATCTTTTGGAAAATAACGTAATGCATTTCTAACGGCTAATTTTTTTTCATCGACAGATAATATATCTTTTCGTTTCGGCGCACGATTAGCATCACTCGATATTTCTCTTTTTATAGGAAGTTCATTAGGAATTCCTTGTAGTAACTGTTCTTTAAAAGTCATCATCTTATTTCTGATATTTATCCTGCAAGGTCTAAATGACCTTGTAGGGATTTATTAGGATTGATTCATACCTACAAGGTTTCAAAAATATTGCAGGATAGATTTATATTTTATTGTTGCTCCGTCAGTTCGAGTGATTTTTCGAAGAGAAACGTAGAAAAATTGTATCGAGAACATTTCAAAGGACAATTTTTATTGCACTCTAAATGCACGTTCACTTACCAATTGCACCATCGCATTGATATCGTCTTTTAGCAATCTATCATCTTCTAATTTATCTACTTTATTTCTGATGATAGCATGATTTTCTTCGATAATAATAGAACATTTTTCTGGTCTTCTAAATTCAATTGCTTGTGCTGCATACATCAATTCAATTGCTAAAATCTTTTCTAGGTTTCCTAATATCTGATTGAATTTACGACCAGAAATACTCCCCATAGAAACATGATCTTCTTGTCCTAAAGAAGTTGGAATACTATCAGCTGATGGAGGGAAACACAATGATTTATTTTCGGTAACCAAAGCCGCTGTGGTGTATTGCGGTATCATAAATCCAGAATTTAATCCGCCTTTATCGGTTAATAATGGAGGTAACCCATATTTGCCTTCAAGTAATAAATATGAGCGTCTATCAGATATATTTCCAAGTTCTGCTGTTGCCAATGAGCCATAATCTATTGCCATCGCCAAAGGTTGTCCATGAAAATTACCACCAGAAATTGCAACAGTATCACTCAAAACAATTGGGTTGTCAGTAACCGAATTCATTTCAATTTTTGTTAAATCATTTAAATGATAATAAGCATTTCTAGATGCACCATGTACTTGAGGAATACAACGCATAGAATATGGATCTTGCACGCGTTCGCAATCTTCATGAGACATGATATTTTTAGAATCTTTAAATAGCATTCGCATCCTTTTAGCAACTTTTATAGTTCCTTTAAAAGGTCTAATCTGATGCAACTCACTTTTAAAAGGTGATGCAGATCCTTTGTACCCTTCTATACTCATGGCTCCTGCAACATCAGCAAGATTAAGGAGGTATTTCATTTTGTTTAATCCAACAATAGTATGAGCTAAAATAAATTGCGTACCATTAATAAGTGCCAATCCTTCTTTGGCTTGTAGTGTAATTGGTTGTAAATTATGTTTTGCTAGCAATTCTTTTGCCGACACTATTTTGTTATCAATCCAAAAATCACCTTCACCTAAAAGCGGTAAAAATAAATGTGATAATGGAGCTAAATCTCCCGATGCACCAACTGACCCTTGTTCAGGAACTACAGGTAATAAATCATTTTCTATAAAATAAATGATGCGTTCAATTACTTTTAATCGTATTCCAGAATATCCTTGGCATAAAGCATGAACTTTACAAATCATCATAATTTTTGATAACTGTTTATCAATCGGATTGCCAACACCAACAGCATGTGTAATCAGTAAATTTTCTTGAAGTTTGCTAGTTTCATCTGGAGTAATTTGCACATCGCACAAAGGGCCGAACCCCGTATTGATTCCGTATACAGCATTTTTCGAAGCTGCCATGGTCTCCACTTTTTGTCTGCATGAATTTACTTTTTCAATAGCTTCATCAGTCAGCGAAGCATTTGACTTTCCTGAAGCAATGTTGATGACTTTAGTAACTGTTAAGGAATCTAATCCGTATTTAAACATAATCAAAGTGTTTTTATATGTCCAAATTTACAATTATATTTGATGCTTATTAATACCATTAAAATCAATAATTGATAACTAATAGTAATTAAATGGAATTGCGACACATCAACTATTTTTTAGCAGTAGCCGAAGATTTGCACTTTAGGAAGGCAGCAGAACGCTTGTTTATTTCACAACCAGGATTGAGTCGTCAAATAAAACAATTGGAGGAAGAATTGGGGTTTTTGTTGTTTGTGCGGAACAATAGAAAGGTGCGTTTGACGCAGGCTGGAGCTTATTTAAAGCAAGAATTTGAAATGACTTTAAAAAATTTGGATGGAGTCATCAATCACGCTAAACTATTAAATAAAGGAGATGAAGGAAATATCAATTTTGGATATGTAGGTTCGGCAATGCAAAATGTACTGCCAGATTTATTAGTAAAAGTGAGAGATAATTATCCAAATCTGCATTTTGGTTTTAAAGAAATGGAGAACCCTGATCAAATCAAATCTTTGCTGTTACAAGAAATTGATTTGGGTTTTGTGAGACTGAATAAGATTCCGAAGGGATTGAAAATCAAATCAGTTTTTGAAGATACATTTTCATTGGTGTTGCCAAAGAATCATCCTATTAATTCGAAAAATTTCAAGAACCTATCACAATTAAAAAGCGAAGAATTTATTTTATTTGAGCAATCTTACAGTCCAGATTATTACGAACAGGTAATGCAGATATTTGCTGATAGTGGTTTTACACCAACAATATCTCACAATACGGTTCATGCTAGTACCATTTTTAAATTGGTAGAAAATAATTTTGGAATTTCAATAGTACCAACTGCTCTACAATTTGGATATAAAATGAATATTAAATTTATTGAATTGACCAAAATCAAACAGCGAACAATTCTATCTGCAGCTTGGAATGAAGATAATAGAAATCCTGTTTTAGAGAAAATATTAAAATATATAAAATAGG
>JAQRMW010000147.1:0-53007 GCA_028599075.1 Urechidicola sp.
TAGAATGGCTAATAAAACTAATAGTATAACTCCGACTATTAGTTTTGTTGATTTGTTGTCATTTTCCATGATAATTAAGGTTTTATAGGGTTGATTGTTTTGAACGTACAAAATTACTCTAAATTATTATAAGCACCATTTTTTTTCGATAGAAAGTCGTCATTAACTCACAAACAACATTTAACTTAAATAACTCATTATTTGATGCTTAAAATAAATTATTTCCTGATTTTAAATATTATTTGGTTAATTTTAATCAAAAATTGAAAAAGATGAATTTCTTAAAGAACCTCTTTAATTTATTCTTTCCTGATGTTTGCTTGAGCTGTAAATTGCAATTATCTACAAATGAGAAAACGATTTGTACAAGGTGTCGACATGACTTTCCACTAACTGAATTCACAAATTACCCTAACAATTTGGTAGAGAAAAGGTTTATTGGGCGAATCCCAATTATTGAAGCAACTGCTTTGTTGTATTTTCATAAAAAAGGGAAATCGCAACAACTTATCCATGAATTAAAATACAAAGGCCATCAAGAAATAGGGGCATTTCTGGGCAATTGGTTGGGTGATGAAATTTTGGAATCGAATCGATTTAAAAAATTAGATTTTATTGTTCCTGTTCCGCTACATCCTAAAAAGCTAAAAAAACGAGGCTACAACCAGTTAACAAAATTTGGTAAAGCACTATCAAAAAAATTAGAGATTCCGTTTATTGAAGACAAACTCATGAAAGGAGGTAGTACTGAAACCCAAACCTTAAAAGGTAAAATTGGTCGTTGGCGTAATGTGCAAGAACTATTTGAATTGAATGACATCTCCTATTTCGAAAACAAACATCTTCTTTTAATTGACGATGTTATTACAACAGGTGCTACTATGGAAAGTTGTTGCAATGAATTATTTAAAACAAAAAATGTGAAAATCAGTATTGCTGTAATGGCTTATACAGAATAAGAAATAACACTAGAAAATATCTGCAAATAGAATACGTTGAATAAAAAAAATATATTGTTTCTTTGTGTCAAACAAAATTTAATGAAATTTAAAGCCCTTACACTAATTTCGATACTATCAATTTTATTACTAATTGGTAGTTGTGCACGTAAAGGAAGACCAGGCGGAGGCGAAAAAGATATAGATGCTCCTATCATAATAACTGCTAACCCTGAGCATAAAAGCATCAATTTTAAAGCAAAAAAAATCAGACTATATTTTGATGAATATATTAAACTAAAAGACATCAACAAACAATTGGTAATTTCGCCACCAATGAAACACGAGCCTGAAATTACTCCTGTTGGTACAGCTAGTGAGTTTATTAATATTAAAATTTTAGACACTTTAAAAGAAAATACTACTTACACTTTTAATTTTGGCAATAGTATTGAGGATAATAATGAAGGAAATATTTTAAAGCAATTTAAATATGTGTTTTCTAGTGGAGATTATATTGATTCTTTGAAAGTTTCTGGTACTATATCTGATGCTTATAATATTGAAGCCGATGAAGAAGTTAGCATTCAACTTTATGAAATAACTGATAGTTTTACAGATTCAATCATTTTTAATGACCGCCCTAGCTATGTTGCCAACGCACTAGATAGCATTGGATTTGAATTGACCAACCTAAAAGAAGGTAAATATTTGATGATTGCTTTAAAGGATGCTAATAACAATTATACCTTTGAACCTAAACAAGATAAAATAGGATATTATCCAAACTTTATAACGCTACCAACTGATTCAACATTTCATATCAAATTGTTTAAAGAAGAATTAGCTTTTAAGCTTATGCGTCCATCAGAAGTTAAAAAAGGGCATATCTATTTTGCTTATGAAGGCAACCCAACAGGAATTAAAATTGATTTGATATCTGAAAAACCTGCTGATTACAAATCATCTCTTGTTTTTGAAAACATGATAGATTCAGTTAGTTATTGGTATACTCCTATTGCTGCAGACTCTTTGCTTTTTAAAGTTTCTCATAATGATTTAATAGACACTTTAACAGTTAAATTGCGTTCAAAAGAAATGGATTCTTTAACTGTAAACAACATTACAAGTGCTATTTTAAGTTTAAGAGATACTTTTGCTATTGCTACAAATATTCCTATCTACAATATAAATAAATCGCAAATTAGAATTTTAGATAACGATTCATTACCTGTAAATTTTACAACACATCTTACTAGCTCTAAAAAAAGATTAAAGTTAGATTTTTATAAAAAACCTGATCAAAAATATCAATTACAATTTTTACCAAATGCAATAGAAGATTTATTTGGAAATGTAAATGACACTTTAAAATACTCAGCAACTACAAAAAGCCCTGATATTTATGGCACTATTAATTTAACATTAAAGAATATAGAGAGTTATCCCTTTATACTAGAGTTGTTAGATAAAAAGGAAGAGCTTGTTTATAGAGAATATGTCACCGAAAAATCATATTTTAAATTAGAAAACCTAAGTCCAGATGAATATATTATTCGTGTAATTTATGACACAAACAAAAATAAAAAGTGGGATACAGGTAGTTTTTTAGAAAAGATAAAACCTGAAAAAGTACTGTATCGAAAAAGTATCATCGAATTAAGAGCTAATTGGGAGATTCATCCAGAATTTAATTTAAAGAATGCTAAATAACTAGCTCTTAATGTAACTATTTTAAGAAACAGAATAGAATTAATAATACTAAAGAAAAATTAAAATCGTTGTGTATAACATAGATTTTGTTACATTTGCTTTTAAGAAAAAGATTTTTGATTAAGATTACAAAAATATTAACCCCAATATTTGTAATATTTTTATGTATTACAAGCGCATCTGCTCAAAACTGGAAAAAACATGGTAAAGTAACCCATGAAATAGGTTTTTTGGCTGGTGCTGCATTCTTCTCTACAGATTACGGACAACGTTTTGAAATTAAAAGTAGTGGCGCTGGTAACGTAGGGTTTGGTGTTGGTATTATGCATTATCTTACTTTTGCTGATTATAGATATCGTTGGAACCAACGTACAAATTATTTTAGAGATCACTTTAGGTTTAGAAATGAAATTTCTTACTTTAATGCAAAATTAGACCATTTCGGAATTTATGTTGATGAAAGTCAAACTTCTCTCGAAGCTGATAAATTAAGAGGAATGCACGGTGGTGCACAAGTGATTAATTTTGGAACACAATTAGAATTTCATTTTGTAAATATTACCGACTTTGGCTCTAGAAGGAATCCTCATTTAATTTTATCTCCTTATATAAGTTTTGGGATGATGGGTGTCTATTCTATGCCATCTCTATCTTCTGATTTTGGTGACGGTGATTGGCAAAATGACCAAAGTATTTTATACGAAAAATGGGCAGTCCCTGGATCTGTAGATATGAGTAATAGGTTTATTTTTTCAATTACAGCAAGTGCGGGTACAAGATTAAAGTTAGGAGAATATTCTGATGTGTTTATAGAAGCAAAATGGCAATATTACTTTTCTGATTGGGTTGAAGGCCTAAATGCCACTGAACCTTATGGTGGTGATTTAAGTGACCCAAACAACTTATTTAACGATTGGAGTTTGTTTGCTAATATTGGGTATGTATTCTACCTAAATTAGAACTAAACCTTCTACTTTGTCAATCTCTTTACAAGTTTTCCTACTGTTAATCCCTGACCAATTATTGAAAACACTACTATTATATAGGTAATCACTAAAAATAAATCTCGATGCATTTCTTGAGTCAAACTCAATGCCAATGCTATTGATATTCCCCCACGCAATCCGCCCCAAGTCATTAATAAATTAGTGTTAGGAACAAAATCTAGTTTCTTTGCATACATTTTTATAGGAAGCATTAGTGATAAAAAACGAGCAAATAATAGCATCGGAATTGCTAAAACACCTGCTAAAATATAATCGCCTTCAAAAGTTAGCACCAATATTTCCATACCTATCATTACAAATAAAATCGTGTTTAGTAAAACGTCAACTAATTCCCAAAATTTGTCTACATATTGTTCTGTCACTTTGCTCATTGCATTGTTACGCACAGTATCATTACCAACCATTAACCCTGCTGTAACCATGGCTAAAGGGGCAGACAGATGTAACCTTTGTGCTAAAATAGTTCCGCCCATTACAACTGCTATTGTAATAATAACTTCTGTGTCGTAGTCATCTATAGATTTTAAAAGGCGGTAGGTAATCCATCCTAAAAGTAGTCCTAAAGCTAGCCCTCCAGCAACCTCTACCAAAAACATTTCTGCCACATGCCCTACTGTAATATCTGCTCCTCCTTTTGCAATTTGGTAGATGGTTAAGAAAATGACAACTCCAACTCCATCATTAAATAATGATTCTCCAACAATCTTGGTTTCTAATTTTTTAGGTGCGTTAGCACTTTTTAAAATCCCTAATACTGCTATAGGATCTGTAGGTGAAATCAAAGCTCCAAAGAGTAAGCAATAAATAAAATCAATATTAAAATCTAGAAATCGCAAAAGATAATAGGTAAATACTCCAACAATAAGCGTAGATAGCAAAGTGCCAAAAGTTGCAAAAACCAAAATAGGTTTACGTTGTACTTTTAATTGTTGAAAACTTGTATGTAAAGCACCTGCAAATAATAAAAAACTCAACATAACATCTAACAAAACAGTTTCAAAATTGATTTGCTTAATAAAATGTTTCTCACTTTCTAAAAGGGTATCATCATAAAAGCTAATTACAAAAACGACGAGTGTAAATAAGATGGTAATAACCATTAGACCAATGGTATTAGGTCGTTTTAAGAACCTCACATTTATATATCCGAAGATTGCCGACAATACAACTAAAATTGTAATTACAAAAAACACATCCATCCTAAACTAGTTTTCTTAATGCTAAAATGACTCCTAAATGAATTCCCTCATGAAAATTATTGAAGGCGTTTGCAGTATCAATATCAGTAAGTGTAACATTTAAACTTGTTGTATATGCTTCATATTCTTTAAAAACATTCGCGTTATAATCTTTTTCAAATTGATTAGGTAATGAGATAAACAATTCTTTAATCTCATCAACTTCTTTTTGAGAAATATCGCCAGTTGGTTTCGTGCCTTTCATGTATTTCTCTGCCATTTCATCAGAAATGTGAATTGGTAAACCCGAGAGTTTATAACATAATATTTGTTGGATAACAGCTAAATGTGCCATATTCCAAATTATATTATTTCCAAAACCATTAGGAATTTTATTCAGTTGCTCTAAGGTAAAACCATCAATGACCTTTAAAATTAATACTCTGTTTTTTTTCAGAATTTCGAATGGGTTATTCATTTTTATATTTTTTATAAAAATAATTAAATTTTCAAATTAAATCAGATATTTTTATCACATGAAAAAAATATACTTCCTTAAGACTTGCGATACGAGCATGCGTATTTTAAAATCAATAAATATTGAAGGGTTTGAATTGCAAGAAATTAAATCAGAACCAATAACTGTGACACAACTAGAAGAAATGAAAAATTTATCTAGCAGTTATGAGGCTTTGTTTAGTAGAAGAGCAAAGAAATACAAGCAAATGGATTTAAAAAATCAAGTATTATCAGAAAAAGATTATCGACAATTGATACTTGATGAATATACTTTTTTAAAGCGACCAGTGATTATAATTAACGATAAAATATTTATTGGAAATAGCAAAAAAAATGTTGAAAGCCTACAAAAAGAAATCAAATAAAAATCAATTGTAATTATTTCATATATTTATAATTCTTAATCTGCACAATGTCAACAAAAAAGAACCCAAAGAAAAAAGTTTATATCTTTTTAGGTGTGCTTCTATTTATTCTTGCTACCAACTTTGTGGTTTCATCAATCATCAAGCAAAAAATTACTGAGTTTTTATTACATAATGAATCTGAATATTATACAGCAACAGTTGACAATGTCCACTTTAAATTATTGAGAAGGTCTGTAATTTTAAGTGATGTTTTTATCATTCCAAACAAAAAATCTATTGATAGTTTAAAAGCTCAAAAATCATCAAAAAAAGAATTAGAAAATATTACACTTTCTTCTTTAAAGCTTAATGGAATTGGGTTAATTGACATTGTTTTTAATAAAAAAATTAACATTAATACTATTGAAATTAATGACCTACTAATTCATTCTTTTGAAAATTCAAAAATTCACAAAAAGAAAAAAGAAAAGAAACCTTTTAATATTGATTCTATTTATTTATCCAAATTAAATGGTTTGGCTATTGACAATATCATTTTCAATAATTTTCAATATGAGGTGTATGATTTTGCTAAAAGCGAAACTACATTTAAAAGTCAAGCATTAAGTTTTAAATCCTCCGGAATTATTTTAGAGGATTTAGGAAATCATTATTTTAAATTAAATCCGGCAAAAGAAAAGTTTGAAATAAACAACATTCAATTAAATTTTGAGGATGCTCAATACGATTTTGCTGTCGACCAAATTTCGTTGAATTTTAAAGAACATTTTGTAACTATCAAAAACATAAAATTTAAGCCTCAAATAGACAGAGCAAAATTGGCTAACACTTATAATAATAACGACCCTGTTTATGATGCTAGCTTAAAAGAATTAAAAGTTTTTAACTTACAATTACCAAAACTTATTAAGGGAGAGGGTTTGTTTATTGATAGCATACAAGTATCTAATCTCGATTTGAAAATTTACAAAGATAATCGGAAACCATTTAATGAAAATAAACGCCCTGGCCTGCCACATACAGGATTGAAAAGAATGAAATTCCCGATGCATATTCAAAAGACTACTGTTAATAATAGTGATATTTTAATAGAAACGCGCATGGAGAAATCTGATGCATTAATGAGTATACCAATTAGTAATCTGAATGCAAATATCACTAACATCACATCTATAAAATCTTATAGAGAAAACCCAATGAAAGTTACTGCAGATGGCCTTTTAATGAAAACCGGAGTTGCACATTTGGATGCTGTATTTCCTTTAATAGAACATCAAAATACATTTTACTTCAGTGGGTCTTTGGGGGAGGCTAAAATGAAAATATTCGATTCTGCATTGTATCCTGTTTTAGGGCTAAAAGTTTTAAAAGGAAATCTTGACAAACTTACTTTTAATGCAAGTGCCAATGAAAAAGAGGCTACTGGAAAAATGACGATGCTCTACCATAATTTGGAAGCCGAAGTGTTTAAATCAAAATCTACGCATGAGGAAAATAAATTTTTGAGCTGGACAGTAAATTCATTAGTCAAAAAATCTAATCCCAAGAAAAATAAAACTCCGAGAGAAGTTACTTTACAAGCCGAACGTGTTATTTATAAAGGTTTAGGGAATTATTTTTGGAAGACATTACAAAGCGGAATAATAAATACAGTTGCAGGTCGCAACCAAACAGAGGCATCAAAAAAACGAAAACATCACAATAAGAAAAAATAGCAACTCTTATTTCCAATATTCTGCAACCCAAGGTGCTGCTCTCACATAACGATACCATTTTCCACGACCTCCAACAATGGCTTTATGAGGATTAATTTCTCCATGAAAAATAATGATTTTAGACCCTTCTGGGATGGTTGGCTTTTTCCAAAAAGCTAATGGAAATCTCGAAAGACAATCATATTTATAACTCGGGCACCACGCTGTAGGCCAGTATTTCAACTTGCCTTTATCGTTAATTGCATGGGTTAAATATTCTTGCTCATTTCTATGGATGGTTCTTATTGTGTCAAAATTTTTGATAAATTCATCAAATACATATCCGTGTTTACCAATATCAAATCTATAGACTGATGAATTTCCTGTAATTCGCCATGAGCGCCAACTATGATCTTTAATAATTCTAAACTCACCCTCAACTTCAAAAAAACAATCGATGTTATCTACAATAACAATATCTAAATCTAAAAATAAAGCGCGACCTTCTAAACCGTATAAATCTTCTTTTAGGGTTGTAAGCTTTTTCCACATACGTTCAGGAAGCTTAGAATCTAGATTAATTTCTGGGATAGGATAACAATCTACTTCATCTATAATTCCTTTTTCATCATCGGTAAAACAAACCATTTTAAAATCATATGTTAGGTTTTTACTGACCATTGAATAAAGTCGGTTAACGTACTCGGCACCATAAAGAGTACCCCATTTCATACAAAAAATATAATTGTTTTGGGACATTAGACTTTAAAATTTACGCTCAATTAAAGCAATTAAACGTTCTTCATATTCTTCTTTTCCAGACCAATCATAATCTGGCTTAACCATTTTATTGATAAAGTTTATGGCTTCTTTTTCGGTATCAATTGAATTTAACTGAGACAATACCCTATTAAAATCTGCTTGACTGTGATTAAACAAGTGTTTTACAAATGCAATGCGATCATTTAAACCCACCTGAATGTTTTTCTGCATCAAGGTATCGTTCAAAGTTGTTTTTGATGATGTTCCTGTATCGTCAACCTTTTGAAATAAATCTTGAGTGATATCTACCGAAACGGCATCTTTAAATTCTTCTTCTAAAGACAACTGTTTTTTAGGAGTTTCTACAGGTTCTTTTATTGGCTCTTCAATTATTGCCTCAACAACTACTTCTTCTGTTGTGTTTGGATCTGTAAAGACCCCTTTCATTGCTAGCTCCAATTTATCGACTAGCATTTCGCTCTCTTCATTTGATTCTATATCAGAATCAATACCTTCAGCACTTTCTTCTAAAACAGACTCAGTCACTTCTACTTTCTCCTTTTCTACTACTTGTTCTTTATCAGTAAATACCCCTTTAACTGCCAATTCAATTTTCGAAACCAGCGTTTTATTAGTTTCTTCAGTATCTGGAGTCGATTCTATATACTCATCAACAAACGCCAAAACCGAAAGACGTTCATACAGTTCTTGCGCTTTCTCTTTTAAAGCAACCACATCATTTTTGTTTTTCATTTGCAAAATGCTATGTGCAATGCTCATCAATTCCGATTCCAATTTTTTGTGCATAAGTTGCTAAATTTTATGAGTGTCGATTGTTTATTTTTGATACATTTGTAAAGATAGTATAGAATAATTCTTTACAAGAACCCTTACAAGTCCGAAAATTACAAAATGTTTCTTGAAAATACGGTAAATCATACAGAACAATTTGGGTGGATTGAAGTTATTTGTGGCTCGATGTTTTCTGGCAAAACCGAAGAACTTATAAGACGCCTCAAACGTGCTCAATTTGCAAAGCAAAAAGTAGAAATCTTTAAACCTGCAGTAGATGTTAGGTACGACGAAGAAAAGGTTGTGTCACATGATTCTAATGAAATTCGTTCTACACCAGTACCTGCATCAGCAAATATTAGATTGTTGGCAGATGATGTAGAAGTAGTTGGTATTGATGAAGCGCAATTTTTTGATGATGAAATCGTAGCTGTTTGCAACGATTTAGCGAACAGAGGGGTTCGCGTAATTGTAGCTGGATTAGACATGGATTTTAAAGGAAACCCATTTGGGCCGATGCCTGCACTTATGGCAACTGCCGAATATGTTACTAAGGTGCATGCTGTATGTACGCATACCGGAAATCTTGCACATTATAGCCATCGTAAAACTGCAAACGAAGATTTAGTAATGCTGGGTGAAACTCAAGAATACGAACCATTAAGTAGGGCTGCATATTACAAAGCCATGTTAAAAACAGAGGTTGCTAAAATGGATGTTGTTGAAGAAGAAATAAAAGATGAATAGTCATATTACTTCTTTAAAAATCAATCTAGAATCTGTTGATTTTAATCTAAATTATTTCAAAGCCAAACTTCAAAAAAGCACCAAATTACTTGTTGTAGTTAAAGCGTTTGGATATGGTAGTGATGCCATTATCATTGCTAAGCACTTACAAAACAAGGTTGACTATTTTGCTGTTGCTTATACTCAAGAAGGAGTTGCTCTACGAACTGCCGGAATCAAAACTCCAATTTTAGTTTTACACCCTCAAGTAGAAAATTTAGAGTTATTGGTTACACATCAGCTAGAACCAAACTTATATAGTCATCGAATTTTAGATGCTTTTATAGCACTTGCTAAAAGCAAAAATTTAATCGACTACCCTATCCATTTAAAGTTTAATACTGGTTTAAACCGATTGGGGTTTTTAAGCAGCGAACTTCCTAAAATTACATCAAAATTAAAATCGAATACTTCTGTAATAGTCAATTCTATCTTTTCTCATTTAGCTGCATCAGAAGATAAAAATGAATCAGATTACTCACTTCAACAAATAGATGCCTTTAAAAAAATTGCGACTGATTTTGAAAATCATTTTGGTTTTAGACCTACACTACATATGTGTAATACTTCGGGAATTTTAAATTACCCTCAAGCACACTTTGATATGGTACGTTTGGGAATTGGGTTGTATGGTTTTGCCAATGAGAAAGAGAAAACTGATGCCTTAAAAAATGTAATTTCATTACACAGTTGTATTTCTCAAATTCATGCAATCAATATTGGCGACAGTGTTGGTTATAATCGAGGTTGTATTGCTAATAAGCAAATGAAAATTGCTACCATACCAATTGGTCATGCTGATGGAATTAGTCGTAGCTTAGGAAATGGAAATGGTTTTGTTCACATCAACAATCAAAAAACTTTTATTGTTGGTAATGTTTGTATGGATATGATTATGGTTGATGTTACTGACATCAAATGTAACGAAGGTGATGAAGTTATTATTTTTGATAATCAAGAAACAGTTGAAAGGTTGGCAAAAAATTCAGACACTATTTCTTATGAATTGTTAACGGCAATTTCGCAACGGATTAAGCGAAACGTTACCTCTTAAAATTAAACTTTTCTAAATAGTTCCTTTTTAGTATTTTAGTGTCCAACTTAAAATCAAATTTATTATTATGGGAATGCTAAAAGAATTTAAAGATTTTGCAATGAAGGGAAACCTTGTTGATATTGCAGTAGGTTTTGTAATGGGTGCTGCATTTAAAAGTGTGGTAACTTCATTTACTGGCGGAATCGTTTCGCCACTAATTGGGCTATTATTCGATTCAGATTTCAAAGACATGAAATATATTGTGAGAGAAGGGTTGGCTAATGCCGAAGGAAAAGTTACTGGAGAAGTAGCAGTTCTTTGGGGCGACTTCTTAACCAATGTCATTGACTTTGTTATTGTTGCTTTTGTAATGTTTATGGTTGTAAAAGCGGTGAACAGAATGAAAAAACCAGAAGCACCAGCCGCTCCATCTGGACCAAGCGATAATGATTTATTAAAAGAAATTAGAGACGCTTTAAAAAAATAAAACTACTTTTTAGTTTCATACACCTCAGCAATTGTTGAGGTGTTTTTTTGTTTTTGAATAAGCTCTAGCTCATCTCCAACTTTTACAAAACCTGTTTTCAATACTTTAAAATAGATGCCACTAAATGTGGTATTCCAAAACTGCTTGACTATTTTTTGTGTATCAAATTTAATCCCTAGTTTAGAACAAGGCTGCCTAGGTTTGGTAACTTCTAATATACACTCGCCAATTTTATAGGTGCTCCCAACAGTGATTTCTTCTTCATTTAAATCATCAAAAGTGAGATTTTCGCCAAACATTCCAAATTCAAAAACTAAGTCTGGATACAAGTTTTTAAAATAATCGTAATGTTTATAAGAGTAACCATATACCGCTTGGTCAATTCCCCCATGATGCATTCTGTCAACTACCGCATCATTTACTACATCTTCTTTTCCTAAAAAAATAGGCGTATTTGTAGGGTGTTTATAAATACCGGTTTCTACTGTTTTGTTCTTCCAAGTTGCAGTTTTACGTTTGCCAATATTTGTTGATAGTAGTTTCATAATTTAAAATCATTGAGTATATCCGCAATCTTTCTATCGTTTGATAATCTCGGAATTTTATTTTGTCCGCCTAATTTACCTTGCGATTTCATATATCCTTTAAAGCCTCCTTTTTTAACAATAGTAATTTTAAGTGGCTGTAATATTTTTCCAGAAATCAAATCAAAATAATACGAATTTTGTTGCTGTAAACTTTTATCTATTTCTTGTGCAAAGGTCTCTAAATCTTTTGGTGTTTCTTGAAATTCTACAAACCATTCGTGATACGGCAACTCATTTTCTATCGATACTTTTGGGGCCACTGTAAACTCTGTTACACTCGCCTTAAAATTCTTAGTTGCTGCTTCCATTGCACGCTCTACCTCTTTTCCAATTACATGCTCACCAAAGGCTGATATAAAATGTTTGATGCGTCCTGTAACTAAAATTCGGTGTGGTTTAAGCGAAATAAATTCGATCGTATCTCCAATATTATACCCCCAAAGACCTGCATTGGTATTAAGGATAATAACATAGTTTACACCCAGCTTAACATCGCCAATACTAAGACGTGTTGGGTTGTCATCATAGAATTCATCTGCAGGTATAAACTCATAAAAGATACCCGCTTTTAAATTAAGTAACATCCCTATTTCATCAGTATCCTGATAGGCAATAAATCCTTCTGATGCTGGATATAGCTCAATCGAATCTACGCTTCTTCCAATTAATTCTTCAAACTTTTTACGATAAGGTTCATAGTTAACTCCACCATAAACAAAGAGGTTGAAATTTGGAAATACCTCTCCTATTTTTTTTCCTGTGCGCTCTACTATTCGTTCAAAATACATTTGCACCCACGATGGAATTCCGCCAATCAATCTCATGTCTTCATCGATGGTTTCGTCTATGACTTTTTCTACTTTAAATTCCCAATCATCGATACAATTGGTATCATAACTCGGCAATCTGTTTTTTTGTAAATACTTTGGAACAAAGTGTGCAGAGATTCCTGAAAGCCTCCCGATTTTAATTCCATTTTTTTCTTCCAAAGCTGGACTTCCTTGTAAAAAAATCATTTTGCCCTTTACAAAATCTGCATTCTTTTTTCGGTTGATATACATCAACAAGGCATTTCGTGCAGCTCTTATATGCTCGGGCATAGATTCTTTGGTAAGCGGAATATATTTAGTGCCCGATGTAGTGCCCGATGTTTTACCAAAATATATAGGTTTCCCTTTCCATAAAACATTTGGTTCTCCAGCTACAACTCTATCCGCATAATTTTTTAAACCCTCATAATCTCGAATGGGAACTTGCTTTTTAAAATCTTTATAAGACTTAATTTTATCAAAATGATGGTCCTTCCCAAAAGCTGTGTTCTTCGCTTCAGAAATTAATTTTTTAAATACCTTTTCTTGAATTTCCTCTGGATTAGAAGCCCATTTTTGAATGCGCTTTGCGATACGATATGCATACGGTTTGGCGAGAATCGACTTAATCATAATTATTTAAAATCAATAAAATTAATAGGATTAACAGGATAACCATCACTCCACAATTCGAAATGTAAATGAGGTCCTGTAGTTAATTCTCCGGTTGAACCAGAGCTCGCTATGACTTCGCCAGATTTTACCAAATCACCTTGCTGTTTTAACAAAGAACCATTGTGTTTGTAAATAGAAATAAAACTTTTAGCATGCTCTAAAATAATTACATGTCCAGTAGCTGCAGTCCATTCTGCAAAAATCACGGTGCCTTCTGCAACTGCTTTTACGGGTGTTCCTGTCTTTACTGCAACATCAACTGCAAAGTGTTTTTGATTGATATCATAATCTGCAGTAATAGTCCCAGAAATTGGTGAGAAAAAAACAATCCCAACATCTTTTTTAGCTTCTTCAAAAAAACTATAACGATCTACCCTATCAACTTCTAATCTAAAAAGAGAATCGTTTGCTGTGGCATCTACTTGCAAAAATTCTTCTGAATTGATTGTTTCAATAACGGAATCGCTATCAAATTCAAAACTAGAAACATCTCCTAATAAAGCATCTTTAATATTGTTGATGTAAATATTATTCACTTCTAATTCTTGTTCTAAAGAATCTATTTTAATTGCTAAATCTGTTGCTTTTTTTTCTAATCCAACTATTTCATAACCTGGTATATATTCTTTTAACGGAGAAAATGCGATAAGCAAAATCGTAAAAACAATTAGTAAAACAGAAAGCAATCCGCTAAAAATAAATACGTTTAGGCGACTTAATTTAAAGGTTACTTTTTCTTCAAAAGTATCTTCATTAATCACCACCATACGGTATTTATGGAGGAGTTTCTTCTTGAGTTTCTTTTTGTCTTTTTTGTTTTTTGCCATCTTTTGCTAGTAAGCAAATATACAACGGTTTTTTATTTGATACATTACAATTTGGCTTATGGATTTGTTAAAAAATCTTAATTTAAAAATCCGATACAACTTTGATTTTTTATCGATTCCAATAAATTAAAGTTATTTATAAAAATTCATTTCATCTAGATACTGCCAAACGTTTTGAGGTACTAATGGGCGTATGTTTTTTTGTGCAGCAATTCCTTTTCGGATAGATGTAGAAGTCAATTCAACAATTGGAGCATCAATTTGATGAATATGATTATGTGATAACAATTCTGGTTTTGCAGTTTCATTTGCAACTCTTGGATACACATATATTTGGTGGTTCTCTAAAATTGTTTCATAGTTTTTCCACTTATGAAAACTCTTTAAATTATCCTCTCCCATAATCAAAGAAAACTGATGCTGTGGAAATTTTTCACCAATATGTATCAATGTGTTTACTGTGTAAGATGGTTGTGGCAAATCAAATTCAATGTTCGAGACTTCTAAGTTTGGATACTCTTCTACCGCAATATTTACCATTTGCAACCGATGATGATCTGCCAATAAAGTATTCTTTTTTTTATGCGGATTGTGTGGTGTAACCACAAACCAAACTTTGTCTAAATCAGAATTTTCTGCCATGTGATTTGCAATAATCAAATGCCCCACATGGATTGGGTTAAAGCTTCCGAAAAACAAACCGATGTTCATAGCTTAACTATTTACAAACTCTTTTACCAAATTATAGGCTTCTTTTTGAGCCGATTCTAAGTTTTCATTCACAACAACTTTATCGAATAAAGGTGAGGTTGCCAATTCTGCCGATGCCTTTGCAACACGCATATTTATTTTATCTTCACTCTCTGTCTGACGTTTTTTAAGTCTGATTTTTAATTCGTCAATACTAGGTGGTTTTACAAATATTGCCAATGTTTCTTCTGGAAATTTTCGTTTAATTCTCAAACCTCCCGAAACATCAATATCAAAAATAACATGCTTCCCCAAAGCCCAAATTCGTTCTACTTCGGTTTTAAGTGTTCCGTAAAAATTATCACGATACACTTCTTCCCATTCTAAAAATTCATCAGCTTTAATTTTATTCTTAAAATCTTGTGTCGACAAAAAATAGTAGTCCTTTTCGTCAACCTCTTCACCTCTTTTTTCTCTTGATGCAGCTGAGATTGAAAATTCTAAATTTAACTCTGCATGAGTCAACAAATGTCTAACAATAGTTGTTTTACCTGAACCAGAAGGTGCCGAAAATACAATCAGTTTCCCTTTCATAATTTAAAGCACGTTTAAGTTTTGTTCTTTTATTTTTTCTAACTCATCCTTCATTTGAACTACCAGCTTTTGCATTGCTGCAAAATTTGCTTTAGACCCAATAGTGTTAATTTCCCTCCCTATTTCTTGAGTGATAAACCCTAATTTTTTTCCGTTAGATGTTTCAGAATTTAGTTCTTGTAAAAAATATGTTAGGTGATTTTGAAGCCTTACTTTTTCTTCGGTGATGTCTAATTTTTCTAAATAAAACATCAACTCCTGCTCAAATCTATTCTCGTCTACTCTTGCTTCTAATTCTGCTACCGATTTTCTCAAACGCTCTCTTACATGCATAATTCGGTCTGGGTCAATTGCTACAACATTTTTTAATCTATCTTCAATAATTGCCAATCGTTTTATAAAATCTTCTTTTAAAACAACACCTTCATCACTACGGTATTTGCTTATTTTTTTAAGGGTTTCTTCTATTGCGTTATTGATAGAAATCCATTCATTTTCGTCTAACTTTTCGCGACTCGTTTGCATCGTTTCTGGTAAACCAATTGCCATTTTCAACAACTCTGTATCAGAAGCATCAGAAACTTCTTTTAATTGACTCATATAAGATTTTAGTGCACTTGCATTAATTTCTGATGATAAATTTTGACCTATAGATTCTACATAAATAGAAAAATCTACCTTACCCCTTACCAATACTTTGGCAATTTTTTTGCGAACCTCAAGTTCTTTTTCTTTATAGTAAGAAGGTGTGCGAACGTTTAAATCTAAGTTTTTACTATTGAGAGATTTGATTTCAATAGTTACTTTTTTTGTTGGCAATTGCAATTCTGTTTTGCCATAGCCTGTCATCGATTGTATCATCAGTAAAAAATAAAATTAGGCAAAGATACATTTTTCTATTTGGTTCTTTGATTGATTTCACCAACCGATTTAGAATTTACTTTTTACGTATTCTGATACTACCCTTAGGCGGTTTACTAACTAAATACACTCCAATAAAAATAAAAACAACTGCGGTTATTTTAATTATATCTAACGAATCACTTTTTAGAATAAGTGCAAAAACTGTTGCAACTACTGGCTGTAAATAAACAAAAGCACTAACTGTAGTTGGCTTTAATTTTGTTAAGGCAAAAAGGTTTAATATATAAGTTAAAAAAGTTGTCCCGATTACCACAAATAAAATGCTATTCCAAATGTTAGGTGGCATTGTAGCCCACTTTACTTCTAGAAAATCTTGAAATCCGAAAGGGAGTACGATTAAAAATCCGAAGAGATAAATCCATTTTACAAAAACCAATGGATTGTATTTATTAATTAATTTCTTAACTGTAATTAGATAGAGCGAATAAAAAATGGCATTAAAAAAAACAAAGATATTTCCGGTAACTATATCTGGTGCATTTACAGCAGAATCATGTCCGTATACAATTAAAACTACGGCTCCTAATAGGCCAATAATAACTCCAACAATTCGATGGCGGATTAATTTTTCTTTTAAAAATATTACAGAAATAACAAAAACTATAATAGGAACCATCACCGTTATTACCGAAGCATTGATAGGGGTTGTAAGGTTAAGTCCTTTAAAAAAAGTGAGCATATTTAACCCTGCACCAAACAATCCCGCTAAGAAAATATACTTAAAATCTTTTAGGTCTATTTTTTCTTTTTTTACAAAGAATCCTGCAATCCAAAAAAGCAATAGCGCTCCTGCAACTCGTAACAAAATAAATCCGTTTGGTTTTACAAAATTGGGCATTACATCTTTGGCTATGGTATAATTCATTCCATAAATAATGGTGGAGATGAATGCTGCAAATAAGGCTACTTTTCTGTTATTCATAATTTTTAATTCGAGTGCAAAGATGAGACTATTTCTAATTATAATCTGAAATAATACTATATCTTTGTTTAAATTATTGCAACTATGACAATCCACAACTTTAGCAACGACTTATCTATTCTTAACAACTTTATTTCAGAAATTAGAGATGTAAACATTCAAAAGGATATGATGCGCTTTAGAAGAAATATAGAACGTATTGGAGAAATTTTGAGTTATGAGCTGAGCAAGACTCTAAATTATACTGATAAAGATGTTCAGACTCCATTGGGAATTAAAACCATGAATTTACCAACAAATGAAATTGTCTTGTGTTCTATTTTACGAGCTGGTTTACCATTGCATAATGGAATCATGAATTATTTAGATGGTACAGAGAGTGCATTTATTTCTGCCTATAGAAAACATATTGACGAGACAAATTTTGAAATTAAAGTTGAATATTTTGCTTCTCCTGCCTTAGAAAATAAAACCTTGATTTTAGCTGATCCTATGCTGGCAACAGGGCAATCTTTAGTCGCAACTTATGAAGCTATTCTTAAAAATGGTACTCCAAAAGAAACACATATTGTAGCTGTCATTGGTGCGCAAGAAGGAGTCGATTTTATTCAAAATCACTTTCCAGAAAATACACATCTTTGGATTGCAACCATAGATAACACCCTTAACAGTAAAGGTTATATTGTCCCTGGATTGGGTGATGCAGGTGATTTATGTTTTGGACCAAAACTATAAGGCATAAGCACTCAACGATAATACTAAAAGGGTATAAACTACTATTTCTCTAAATATGTTTCGATTGAGTAATTGCAGGTAATTAGTTAGCATTATCGCTACTGGAAAAAAAAGAAATAACAGTTCTGATCCTCCTTTTGAAGCTGTCATTATTATGATGTACCCTGCACATAAAAAATGAATGATTACTAACAACCAAGATTGTTTTAAATCATTTGACAAAGAGACTAACCTAATACTTACCAATCCTATTGACATAAATATTAGCAATGACCAAACGGCTATCGGAACTAACACTGTTAACTCTAAATATTTATAAAAATCAAAGCTGTAAATAAACGTTAGCTTTTGATAGAAATTAGCAACATCATCGGTCAGAAAAAAATAAGTGAATGCTAAAAATAATGGTGTTACAAAACCAACTATAGGTATTAATATTATGCGAATCGAATTCTTTTTATGTACCAAAGCAGTAGCAAAAACTAATAACATAAATACGGCACTCCAACTATAAAAAAGAGTAGCGATTCCAATCCAAAATCCACTATCAAATAATTTTTGATTTACACTTTTAAAAGTACGCACACTGTAAATTCGTCTAAAAGAAAAAAGGAGCAAAAAGTGAGCAATAAATAAATCATTCATTTCCACTGACCTTGGAAATGTGCCAAAAAGCATTGCTAAAATCAGCAGTACATAGGCATTCATTTCTGATAGATAATTTTTTCTGTTTATAAATCGGACTATAAAAAAGAGAACTAAAAAAACAAGTAGCAACCCTAATTTTTTTAAAATCAACAAAAAAGAAAAGGGAGGTTGCTCTACAAAAAATATAGCTGCTAAAAAATAAACTAAAAACAATCCGCTGATAATTATCGCGTGTATGGGTTTAGTTTTTTGAAAAAAATTGGCAATCATCCTTAGTTTTTATACATTTGCAAAGTAAATATATTTAACAATGATTGCAAACAATATTTGGAGAGCTATAGGAGATTTTTTTACTAACGTTGCTTTTGCACCGTATGATTGGATTCGTAACGATGTAGATAACTGGTGGGTTCAGAATACTTTTAGCTGGCTACTTGCGCTAATTACAATGTATGCTTTTGTGTATTGGATGCGTCAATTGAGCAAATTCAAAAAAGAAGGAAACCAATAGTTTCTTTTTCTTCATTATTCTTAATATTTTTTCCTGATGGGAAGCAAAAACAAACTGAAACGATTTCGTGAGAATGATACGTTTGCTAATGTAGTTCAGCCAACACGAGAAGAAGTTTTTTCTGGATTCTCTTACAAAGGAAAATGGAATGAGTTCTTTAAAAATGAGAACCCGATAGTTTTAGAATTAGGTTGTGGCAAAGGTGAATATACCTTAGCACTGGCCGAGAAAAACCCAACTAAAAATTTTATCGGAATTGATATTAAAGGCGCTCGTTTTTGGCGAGGCGCTAAGACAGCCTTAGAAGAAAACCAAACCAATGTTGGGTTTTTACGTACTCAGATAGAATTGATTGACCTTTGTTTTGACAAACACGAAATAGATGAAATTTGGATTACTTTTCCAGATCCACAAATAAAATACACCCGTACTAAACACCGATTGACCAATCAAACTTTCTTAAAAAAGTACCACACTATTTTAAAACCGAATGGCATTATCCATTTAAAAACGGATAGTGAATTTATGCATGGTTACACGCTTGGTTTGTTACATGGTGAGAGTCATGAAATATTGTATGCGCATCACGATGTGTACAAAAATGATCAGCATGCTCCAAAAGAGGTTATTGGTACACAAACTTTTTACGAAAGCCAATATTTAGAAACAGGCAAAGCGATAACCTATATTAAATTTAGGTTAAATTATTAAACCCACTCTTTTAAGAACAAGAATCATTATTTGTCATTTCGAACGCAAGTGAGAAATCACACTATAAAAAGATTCTAATTGTTTTTTACTACTTTTATTCGATGAAAAAAACCAACGAGAATTTCTTTGAAAAATCTTATGCTGTAGCAAGACAGATTCCATTTGGGCGTGTTACTAGCTATGGTGCTATTGCTACATATTTAGGAGCAGCTCGTTCTGCAAGAATGGTAGGTTGGGCAATGAATGCTACACACAATGACGATACAGTTCCTGCTCATAGAGTGGTCAACAAAAAAGGATTGTTAACAGGTAAACATCATTTTGACGGCACAAATCTAATGCAACAACTATTAGAAAGTGAGGGAATTGAAATAATAGATAATCAAATTCAAAACTTAGAAAAAGTGTTTTGGAACCCTTCACAAGAGTTGTTGAAATAATTATATTTTTTACTTAAAAAGGACTAATAATTCTTTTTTTATGTGTCTTATTTTTGAGTCTAAATCTGTATATTTGCTGTTTAGAATCATTTTAATTTAGTAAGTATGAGTATTACAAAAAAAGATATATTAGGGGCACTTGAAAGTATTACTGCTCCTGGAGAAGGAAAAAGTTTAGTAGAGAGTAATTCAGTTAAAAACATTGTGATTTTTGGCAAAGAAGTTATTGTTGATGTTGAGATTGGAAACCCTTCTTTACAAGCTAAAAAAAGAGTAGAGGTTGACATCATGAAAATTGTTCATGAAAAAGTACATCCAAAAGCTGATGTTAAGGTTAATGTAACCGCCGTTGTACAAGAAAAACCTTCAAATCAAATTAAAGGAAATGAAATTCCTGGAATAAAAAATATCATCGCTGTTGCTTCGGGTAAAGGTGGTGTAGGAAAATCTACCGTAACAGCAAACTTAGCAGTATCTTTATCAAAAATGGGGTTTAATGTTGGCGTTTTAGATGCTGATGTTTACGGACCATCGATGCATTTAATGTTCGATGTTGCCTTAGAAAAACCTAAATCAACCAACGTAGATGGACGACCAAAAATGATACCTGTAGAAAATTACGGAGTAAAATTATTGTCTCTTGGATTTTTTACCGAACCAAATCAAGCAGTTATTTGGAGAGGTGCAATGGCATCTAAAGCATTGAATCAATTAATTTTTGATGCAGATTGGGGTGAGTTAGATTTCTTAATTGTTGATTTACCTCCAGGAACTGGCGATATCCATTTATCTATGGTGCAAGCATTACCAATTACCGGAGCTGTCATTGTAAGCACGCCTCAAAACATAGCCTTGGCTGATGCAGTAAGAGGAGTTGGAATGTTTAAACAAGATAATATCAACGTTCCTGTTTTGGGGATTGTTGAAAACATGAGCTACTTTACACCTGCCGAATTACCAGAGAATAAATATTATATCTTTGGGCAAGATGGTGCAAAAAATTTAGCTGATGATTTAGGGGTTAAATTTTTAGGAGAAGTACCATTAGTACAAAGCATTAGAGAAGGTGGTGATTTTGGAAGCCCAGTTGCATTGCAAGAAGGCACTCCTTTAGAAAAAACCTTTAGTGATATTACTAAAAATATGACTGCAGAGTTGGTAAAAAGAAATGAGCATTTACCACCAACCGAAGTTGTAAGAATTACAACTATGAGTGGTTGTAGTACAAAATAATAAGCCTATGAATGCGAGTGAACTCAAAACTAAAGTAGAAGCTGCTTTAGAAGAAATAAGACCCTATTTAATTACTGATGGGGGCGATATTACGCTGATCGAAGTTAAAGATAATATTGTTAAAGTTCGCTTAGAAGGAGCTTGCGTTGGCTGTTCGGTAAATCAAATGACTTTGAAAAATGGTGTTGAGGCAACTATAAAAAGATTTGTTCCGCAAATAGAACAAGTAATTGAAATTAGTCAAAATTAACACCTATCTAAATACATGAAAAAAGAAGATATTCTTAAAAAAATTGATGAAAAATACAACGATTTAGGAATTCCTGTCGATGCCATGTTAGAAGGTTTATTACACGGAAAACCTGTGACTTATTGGGATTATATCCAAACAGGGGCGCTACTTTCTTTGCAAACACAGCGTACCACTTTACCAGATGAAAAGGTATTTATCATGTATCATCAAATAAATGAATTGTTGTTTAAGATGATACTCTGGGAGCTAACTCAAATCTCTAGAAAAGAAAATCTATCTGCTGATTTTTTTACTGCGCGATTGGGAAGAGTGAGTCGCTATTTTGATATGCTCACCACTTCGTTTGACATTATGGGAGAAGGTATGGAACCTGAGCAGTATTTAAAATTCCGACATACTTTGACTCCCGCAAGTGGATTTCAATCAGCTCAATATAGAATGATTGAATTTGCATCTACCGAGTTAATCAATTTGATTGATTATCGCTTTAGAGCAACCATTGATCAAAATACACCTTTCGAACACGCATTTGAACATTTGTATTGGCAAGCTGCAGGTAAAGATCACAGCTCTGGAGAAAAAACAATCCTCTTAAAATCATTCGAAGAAAAGTACAAAGATCGTTTTATCCGATTTATGAAAGAGTACAATCAAACCAATTTATGGAGTCGATTTAAAGAGCTTCCTAAGGAAGGTCAAAAAAATGTAGTCTTGGTAAATGCAATGCGTCACTACGATTATACCGTTAATGTTACTTGGGTAATGGCCCATTATGATGCCGCGGGTAAATATCTTAATGCAGGCAAAAAAGAAGTAGAAGCAACAGGTGGTAGTGATTGGAGAAAATACATGCATCCAAAATACCAACGCAGAATTTTCTTCCCAGAATTATGGAATGATGATGAATTAAAAAATTGGGGCGTTAGTAATCTTGAAGGGTGTGAAACTTTGACTTCACTTTAAGAAATAAATTCTTAAAATATAATTTTCACAGAAGCTTAACGTTTAATCGTTGGGCTTTTTTTATTTTTGAAATTGTAAATTTTTTAAGAATACAAAGACCAAAAAAGAATCCTCACTAAAGACTGTATGAAAAAAATAGTATTCCTTTTTTTAATAATTATTGGGTTTAATTCAAACGCACAAACAGAAAAACCTGTTTATAAAAGTGGCGAATGGCTAAAATACCGAATGCATTATGGCTTGGTAAATGCAGGATATGCAACAATAGAAATTAAAGATACGGTGCACAAATCTAAAGAAGCGTACCACGTCATCGGTAATGGATGGACAACAGGATTTATCAGTTTATTTTTTAAGGTTGAAGATAATTATGAAACTTCATTTTACAAAGACAATTTAAAACCATATCACTTTAAAAGACGTGTAAATGAGGGTGGACATATTATTTCTCGTGATATTTATTTTGATCATGAAAATAATACCGCAGAAATTGAAAACCACAAATACAATAAAAAACAAACTGTAAATATTGGAAATGTACAAGATATGATTTCTTCTTTTTACTATTTACGAAACCAAGATATTGAGAGTATGAAATCTGGCGATGAAATTAAAATTGATATGTTTTTTGACGCAGAGACTTTTGATTTTAGGCTCAAATATTTAGGAGCTGAGATTATAAAAACAAAATTTGGAAAAGTGAAGTGCTACATATTAAGACCTATGGTGCAATCTGGTAGAGTTTTCGAAGCTGATGAAAGTTTAACTGTTTGGGTAACTGCCGATAAAAATAAAATTCCGGTAAGGATTAAAGCCGAATTAGCGGTTGGGTCTCTAAAAGCTGATCTCGAAGCATTCAAAGGATTGGCAAATTCATTTAACATTATTATTGACAATTAAATTGTACTTTTGCCTTTGTATTTCTAGTAACCCTTAAACCTAATACCTTTTGAAAAATTATTTTGTACTACTCCTACTTGGTGCAATTCTATTGGTTTCTTGCAAAGAAGACAAACCACTTGATATTGAAGAAAATCCTGTCGTAAAACATATTCCTATTATTGAATTTGGATTTAATTATGATGACTATATCGTTACCAAAGACACTATTAAAAAAGGAGAGAGTTTTGGCGAAATATTAGACAGAGGTCATATTGAAGCTCCAACCATCTACAAAATTGCAGCAACAATAAAAGACACACTTAACATCCGCAGATTAAGAGCAGGAAAACCTTATACTGTTTTAGCTAAAAAAGATTCAATCGAAAGGGCTCAATATTTTATTTATCAGCACAACAAAATTGAATACACGGTTGTTAGTTTAGGTGATTCTATTTATGCAAACAGAAAAAGAAAACCTGTAACCACTATTGTTAAAACAGCATCAGGGGTTATCACAAGTTCGTTGTCTCAAACTTTAGATAGCCAAGGATTAAGTCCAGTAATATCAAATGAATTATCTACAATTTACGCTTGGACCATTGACTTTTTTAGGCTTCAGAAAAATGACAAATTTAAAATTGTATATGAAGAAAAATTCATTGATGATTCTATTTCTGCTGGAATTGGAAAGATAAATGCTGCCTATTTTGAACATGGAGGCAAACCTTTTTATGCTTTTAAATTTACTGCAGACTCAACCAATATGATTGAAGATTATTACGATGAAAACACCAATGTGTTGAGGCGTCAATTTTTAAAAGCTCCTATTCAGTTTAACTATCGTATTTCATCTCGTTACAATTTAAAACGTCGTATTGCTTTTTATGGCAATCGTGTTAGAGCGCATAAAGGAACCGACTTTGCATCTCCAGTAGGTACACCAATTATTGCAACTGCCAATGGTAGGGTTACAGAGTCTCGCAAAAAAGGAGGCAATGGTAACTATGTAAAAATTAGGCATAACGGAACATACAGCACACAATATTTACACATGAGTAGGCGTGCTGTAAAGGTAGGTGATGTTGTAAAACAGGGTGAGATTATTGGTTATGTTGGTATGACAGGAAACACAGCTGGCCCTCATGTTTGCTATCGTTTTTGGAAAAACGGCAAACAAGTAGATCCTCTTAAACAAAAATTACCAGCAGCTAAACCAATGAAAGAATCGCTAAAACCAATATATCTCGAATCTATTGTTGATATAAAAACACAGTTGGATGCAATTGGTTATACAGAAATTTCTTCCGAAATTGCAACCCAATAAACAAAGAACTTAACATGGCATTAAAAAGCATCAATCCAACTCAAACTGAGGCATGGGCTAAATTAACAGCACATTTTGAATCAATTAAAAACACTCACTTAAGAGAGTTATTTAATGACAATGCTGAAAGGAAAAATAATTTCACTTTAAATTTTTCTGATTTTTCTGTCGACTATTCCAAAAACAGAATTAATCAAGAAACAGTTGATTTACTAATTCAATTGGCAAATGAAGTAGATTTAAAAGATGCTATCCAAAAATATTTTAAGGGTGATGAAATTAATGAGACTGAAGAAAGAGCTGTTTTACATACAGCTTTAAGAGCGCAATCAGATAAAGCTGTTTTGGTTGACGGTGAAAATGTGCGTCCTGAAATAAAAAATGCCTTATCAAAAATTGAAAGCTTTACTAACAAAGTAGTTTCTGGAGATTGGAAAGGCTATACAAATAAAAAAATAACCGATGTTGTAAATATCGGTATAGGTGGGTCTGACCTTGGCCCTGATATGGTTGTGGATGCTTTAAAGTATTATAAAAATCATTTGAATGTTCATTTTGTTTCGAACATTGATGGCGATCATGTACAAGAAATCATCAAAAATTTAAATCCAGAAACAACGCTATTCGTAATAGTTTCAAAAACATTTACCACACAAGAAACACTTACCAATGCAAACACTATTAGAACATGGTTTTTAGAAACTGCAGATAAAAATGCTATCAAAAAACACTTTGTAGCTGTATCTACTAACTTAAAATCTGTTTCTGAGTTTGGTATTGACAATGACAATATTTTCCCAATGTGGAACTGGGTTGGAGGTCGTTTTTCTTTATGGAGCACCGTTGGATTATCGATCAGTTTAGCTGTTGGTTTTGATAATTTTCATCAACTTTTAAAAGGGGCATCTGAAATGGATACTCATTTTAAAAATGAACCTTTCGAAAAAAATATTCCAGTTGTATTATCAATGTTGAGTATTTGGTATAACAATTTCTTTGGTGCAGAATCAGAAGTAATTCTTCCATACTCGCAATATCTAAATAAGTTATCAGCATACTTACAACAAGCCATTATGGAAAGTAATGGTAAATCTATTGATAGAAGTGGAAATCGAGTTTCTTACCAAACAGGAAATATTATATGGGGCAGTGCTGGTACAAATTCACAGCATGCCTATATGCAATTGGTACATCAAGGCACTAAATTGATTCCGGCAGACTTTATTGGATTTGAAGAATCTTTATACGGAAATGAAGAGCATCACGCAAAACTAATGGCTAATTTCTATGCTCAAACCCAAGCTTTAGCAGAAGGAAAAACAAGACAAGAAGCACATCTAGATTTAAAGCAACAAGGTAAAGAAAGTAGTATTGAAAAACTATTACCTTTCAAAATTTTTGAAGGCAATAAACCAAGTAATACCATCTTAATTAAAAAACTAACTCCTAAGAGTTTAGGGTCTTTAATTGCCATGTATGAACATAAAATATTTGTACAAGGAGTTGTGTGGAATATCTACAGTTATGATCAGTTTGGGGTTGAATTAGGGAAGGAATTAGCGCATAAAATCTATGCAAATTCTTAATTTTTACTAAAGATAACCTTTTCTTAATACACAAAAAAATGAGTGTTTACAATATGTTAATATCTAATTAGCTGCATATCAATAAGTAACATTTCATTTTATTATTTTTGAGTGAATCATAATTTTCTGTTAATTTTTTAATGGAAAATTAAATGTAGCTCCCAAAAAAGTTGCATATTTGTTCAACTATTCAAAACTTATATTAAAATGAAGAAAATTATGAAATTTTTAATGGTAATGTTGTTTGTAACATCAGCTACCATGTATGGTCAAACAGTTACCGGTACGGTGCTGGATGAAACAAATCAACCCTTACCTGGTGCAGATGTAGTGCTAGTTGGAACAACTACTGGAACTTCAACCGATTTTAACGGTGCGTTTTCATTAGATGTAAATGTAGAAAATGGTACTATCGAAATATCTTTTATCGGTTATACTACCGTTTCTATGGCATTTACAGGTACTACTGATTTAGGCGAAATTAAATTAGAGCCTTCTCAAGAAGCATTAAATGAAATAGTTGTTGTTGGAACTGGAATTATCGATTTAGCTAATTCTAGAAAAACACCTATCGCTGTTTCTTCAATTTCTGTTAAAGAGATTCAAGCAAAAATTGGTACTTCTGACATTACACAAACCTTAGTTAATACTCCTTCTGTATATGTTGCAGGACAAGCTGGAGGTTATGGTGATTCAAGAATTGCTGTTCGTGGATTTAAACAAAACAATACTGCATACATGTTAAACGGTCAACCAATTAATGGTATGGAAGATGGTAAAATGTACTGGTCTAACTGGTCTGGTATGTCTGACATTGCTAACGGTATTGAAATGCAAAGAGGATTAGGAGCTTCTAAATTAGCAATTTCATCAGTGGGTGGTACAGTTAACTTTGTTACCAAATCTACTGATAAAAATCCTGGTGGTGAATTTTACCTAGGTGTTGCAAATGACGGTTATATTAAATCAACTGTGAGTTATAGTACTGGAGTAAATGAAAAAGGTTGGGGAGCAACTGTTATGCTTTCTCATTGGCAAGGAAATGGATACAATGAAGGTACTTTTGGTCAAGGTCAAAATTATTTTATCTCTATTGGTTATAAAGCTAGTGAAAGAAGTAATTTTAACTTCTTAATCACGGGTGCACCACAATGGCATGATCAAAACTTTTCTAAGTCAATTTCGACTTACCTAGAATACGGAAGAAAGTATAACAATAACTGGGGTACATATAATGGTGAGTATATGACAGAAAGAAGAAATTTCTATCACAAACCAGTTGCTAACTTAAACTGGGATTTTAACATTAACGAAACTACTAATTTATCTACTGTATTGTATGGCTCATGGGGTCGTGGTGGTGGAACTGGAGGTCGTGGATCTCGTCCAAGAACTGCAGATGGTCAAGTTGATTATGATGCAATTTATGCTTTTAACGAATCTGTACCTAATGGAGCAGGTGGTTATTTTGCTGCAGGACGTGGTTATGTAACACGTGCTTCTATGAACTTACATAGCTGGTATGGTGCTGTATCTAACTTAACTAAAAATTTAAGTGACAACTTAACTTTAAATGTTGGGATGGACTTAAGAACTTACTATGGTGATCATTTTAGAGTTGTTGAAAACTTCCATGGCTTAACTTCTTGGCAAGAAAACATTCGTTTAAGAGATCAAAATGACAATCACGATACTTATGGTTCTTTTGGTACTTATAAAAATGTGATTACAACACGAGATATGGCTGCAAATCCATGGACTGCATTAACTGCTTCTTTTGACGAAGAAGAAAAAATAGCTTATAGTAGTGCAGAGAGAATTTCTTATGGAGGTATATTTACTCAATTAGAATATGCAAATGATAATTTCTCAGCCTTTTTCCAAGGGTCTCTTTCTAACCAATGGCAACAAAGGTTTGATTTCTATCAATATGCCGATCAATCTTTAATTGATGGTACAAACCCGCAAGGTACAGGTACTCCTTTACCTTCTAATATTACTGATGGTACTGATTCAGAAAAAGTATCTAACATTGGTTATAATATAAAAGGTGGTGCGAGTTATAAAATCAATCAAGAAAACAAAGTATATGTAAATGCTGGTTATTATTCACGTCAACCTTACCAAGATAATCTATTTAGCAATTTTAATAATGAGCTAGATCCATTTGCTCAAAATGAAGTGATTTTAGGATTAGAAGCTGGATATAGTTATGAAGGTGAATTTGTAAAAGCTGCATTAAACGTTTATAGAACAAATTGGAGTGATCGTGTTGAAAGCACAAGTACCTTTAGTGATGATTTAGGACAAATTATTACAACAATTTCTTCTGGATTAGAGCAGAACCATACTGGTGTAGAACTTGATTTTGTCGCAAAAGCAACACATAATTTACGTATTAATGGATTTATATCTGTTGGTAATTGGGAGTATGTAGGTGAAACAAGAAAGCGAAAACAAGATGAAGAGCAAAATATTCTTTCTGAAGTAATGGAGGATGTTGATGGAGGTAAAGTAGGTGATGCCGCACAATTTACTGCTGGCTTAGGAGCTGTTTACAATATCATGGATAATCTTTCTGTTGATTTTGACTATAGGTTTTATGACAATCTATATGCTGATATCGCTCCAAATAAAGACAACATAGAGGTGCCATCTTATGGTATTGCTGATATGGGAGCTTCATTCGATTTCCCTATGGATAATGGAACTTCATTTAACCTAAGAGCAAACTGTAATAATGTATTCAACAATATTTATATTGCTGAATTACGTACAAACGATGAGGCTGGTCCTGGTGACGAAACTTATGATGGAATAAACGTTAGTAATCAAGGTTACTTTGGTTTAGGTAGAACTTGGAATTTCTCTATAAGATATAATTTCTAACAGGTTCTTAAATAGAATAGTTAAAACCGTCCACAATGTGGGCGGTTTTTTTATGTCTAAAAATTAGTACATTTGCCACAAACAAAAACCTAACATATTATGATGCAAATGATCCATTCAATTTGGGCTTACTTAGTACTTATTACATTAATTTTAGCAGTTATCAACGCCTTTTCTGGTGTAGCTTCTAAACGAGTATTTAAAGACAAAGACTTAAGACTTTCTTTATTCACCTTAATTTTTTCTCATATTCAATTACTAATTGGATTAGGAGTTTACTTTTCATCTGCTGCATATCAAAATTTAAAAGCAGTTGGTATTGGAGAATTGGATGCTCCTTCTAGATTACTAGCTGTAGAACATCCGCTTATGATGATCATCGCTATTGTTTTAATTACCATAGGATGGGTTAGACATAAAAAGAAAACTGATGATGCAAAGAAATTCATCACTATAGGTTTATTTTACGGAGTAGCTCTGCTAATTGTTTTAAGTAGAATTCCTTGGAGTACTTGGTTTAATTAAACGAATCATTTTAACGACGTTGTCTTTCTCGCGAAAGCGGGAATCCATTTTAAAACAATACCAAGGATCTTGATTATTCAGGAATAAAAGAAAACACACAAATGAAATTCATTATAAAAATAATTTCTTATCCTTTAACAATCCTTTACTATCTTAGTTTTGGGCTGACCTTGTTAATCTTCCATCCATTACAATGGTTGGGATTAAAACTAGGTGGATATAAAGGACATCAATTTATAGTTAGTGGATTAAATTTTACATTGATTCGTTGCTTACATCTATTAGGAACTAGAATTTCATTTCGAAATAATTATCAAATTCCAAACGACAAACCTTTAATTATTGTTACCAATCATCAAAGCTTAAATGACATTCCAACCATCTCATGGTATTTAAGAAAAAACCATCCTAAGTTTGTCTCTAAACTAGAATTAGGAAAAGGGATACCAAGTGTGTCCTTTAATTTAAAACATGGGGGCAGTGCATTGATAGATCGTAAAAATTCAAAACAAGCACTAACTGAGCTTAAAGGATTAGGACAGTATATAGAAAAAAACAACTACGCTGCAGTCATTTTCCCTGAAGGCACTAGAAGTAGAGATGGCAAACCAAAACGCTTTTCTGAAAATGGTTTAAAAATGTTATTAAAATATGCACCTAGTGCGGTGGTAGTCCCAATTACCATCAACAACTCATGGCAGTTTTTAAAATATGGTGGTTTCCCGATGGAGCTTGGTGTACATCTTACTTTCGATGTTCATAAACCAATTGAAGCAAGGTCATTAAAGTTCCCAGAATTGTTTCAAAAAGTAGAACAAACCATTAAAAATGCTGTAGTTTTACAGCCCTAACACAACACACATTATGTCTTTACACAACATCCGATTGGAAGTGATGCAGACGCTCGAAAAAAATATCGAAGTATTTGTAAATAAATTTCTAATAGCACCAGAAAAAATCTGGCAACCAACCGATTTTTTACCTAATTCTCAAAGCAACAATTTTATTGAAGAAGTAAAAGAAATAAGAGAACTCTCTAAAGATTTAGATGATGATTTTTGGGTTTGTATGGTCGGTGATACCATTACCGAAGAAGCGCTACCAACTTACGAATCTTGGCTGCTTGATGTTGAGGGTGTTTCTTCTAGAAATAATGATAGCACAGAAGATAACGGATGGGCAAAATGGATTAGAGCTTGGACTGGAGAAGAAAACAGGCATGGTGATTTGCTTAACAAAATATTGTATTTGTCTGGAAGGGTTAATATGCGTGAAGTAGAAATAACAACGCAACATTTAATTTCTGATGGTTTTGATATTGGTACCGCTCGCGACCCCTACAAAAATTTTGTTTACACTAGTTTTCAAGAATTAGCAACCTATATTTCTCATAACAATGCTGCAAAACTTGCCCGTAAAAAAGGATTTAAAATGCTCGCAAAAATGAACAAGATTATTGCTGGCGATGAAATGAGACATCATTTAGCTTATGTAGAATTTATCCGCCAAATATTTACACATGACCCAAGTGAAATGATGCTGGCTTTTCAGCACATGATGAAACATAAAATCGTGATGCCTGCTATGCACCTTAGAGAATCTTATGGGAAAAAAGGTGGTGTGTTTGAACAATTTTCTACCGTAGCACAACGCTGTGGTGTCTATACTGGGTTTGATTATGTTGATATTTTACGTAAACTAAACAAAGCTTGGGAGATTGATAAAATTACTGATTTAACTGCTGAAGCAGAAAAAGCGCGTGACTACTTAATGAATTTACCAGACCGTATGGCGCGAATTACAGAACGTATTGTAATTCCAGATACCAAGTTTGATTTTAAATGGATGAATCCTATTTAATGAGTAATTAAAAAGGAAAAATTTAAAATGAACGCTCATTTCTAAATTTAGAAAAGAGCGTTTTGTTTTGGATGATTTGATGAGATTCCTCTATCGCAAAAAAACTCATTCGAAATGACTCGTTTGACTATATTATCTCAAAAGAATCCTGATCATTTAAAAATTGAAATTTATTTCGAGTTGCAATCAGTTCTTCTTTATTTAAAGTCGCTTTAATAATCATTTCTTGATTTTCAACAGATTCTGAAATCACATTCCCCAACATATCAATAGTTTGTGTATGACCTATATATTCTAGTTGATTGCCATCAACACCTACTCTATTTACTGCAATTGTATAACACATATTTTCAATAGCACGTGCTTTTAACAAGGTATCCCAAGCCTTGATTCTTGGCTTTGGCCAATTCGCCATAAAAATCAAAACATCATAATCATTTGTATTGCGTGTCCAAACAGGAAAACGCAAATCATAACATATCATAGGGCAAATTTTCCACCCATTGTAATCAATAATTAATTTGTCTTTACCAGCAGAATAAACTTTCACCTCACCTCCATAAGAAAACAAATGACGCTTGTTATTGGTTTCTATCTCACCATTTGGATGGACGAAAATAAGACGATTGTAATATGTATTATTTTCTTTAATTGCCAAAGTACCCATAATAGCAATTTGTTTTTGACATGCTATTTCTTTCATCCAAGTTACACTCTCACCATTCATTGTTTCAGCACAATTACTTGGATTCATAGAAAAGCCAGTAGAAAACATTTCTGGTAAAACAACCAAATCAACATCATTGTCAATTGAATTAATCATTGTTGTATACCTCTCAATATTTACTATAGGGTCTTCCCAAATTATATCAACTTGAAAGCTTGCTATTTTTAATTTGTTTTGCATTTTATAAAGTTACAGAATTTATTCAAAATATCTTCACCTCTATTGTCTCTTCGTGCGGAGTCTTGGGTTTTATTCTTTTTAGAATTTAATTATAAAAGTAATATCTTTCCCGCGAAAGCGGGAATACATTTTATTACAGAATTTAGATTCTCGCTTTCGCGGGAAATACAGGTTTAAATCTTATTCAATATTTCTGCTGCCTGTTTCAAAGTATCATCTGTTTTTGCAAAACAAAAACGTAACATTTTATCATCTTGATTATTTACATTAAAAACTGATAAAGGTATCGATGCTATTCCAAATTCCGTTACTAAGCGCTTTGCAAAGTCAATATCCTTTTCATTTGAAATATTCGCATAACTCAAGTTTTGAAAATAGGTGCCTTGTGATGGAACAAAGTCAAAATTAGACTCTTTAATCAACTCTAAAAATAAATCTCTTTTTTGCTGATAAAAAGCACTCAATTCTAAATAATGATTCGGTTGTTTTAAATACTCAGCAATAGCAACCTGACTAGGATGATGTACGCTAAACACATTAAATTGATGCACTTTTCTAAACTCATCCATCAACTCTTTTGGGGCACAACAATAACCAGTTTTCCAACCTGTAACATGAAAAGTTTTTCCAAAAGAAGCAGTAATAAAACTACGCTTTTTTAACTCTTTAAATTTACAAACACTTTCGTGTTGCAACCCATCAAAAATAATATGCTCATAAACCTCATCGCTCAAAACAATGATGTTGGTATTTTCTGTTAGCTTTTGTAATTGTAATAAATCATCTTTAGAAAAAATAGTACCACAAGGATTTTGAGGTGTGTTAAAAATAATCATCTTGGTTTTTGAAGTAATTTTATTTTCAACTTCAACCCAATCAACTTTGTAATTTGGGGCATTTAATTGAATTGGAATCACATTGCCTCCATTCAATTCGATTGATGGTTCGTAACAATCATAGGCTGGTTTAAAAATGATGACCTCATCATCTTTAGTAATAAAAGTCGAGATAATAGTAAAAATCGCTTGAGTTGCACCAGCAGTTATCGTGATTTCATTTTCTGGATGATAGGATGAATCATATAACAATTCAAATTTCTTAGAAATTTCTTTTCGCAATTCTAAATTTCCCGCCATTGGAGCGTATTGATTGTTTCCATTCTTCATGGCATTGGAAACCAAATCCAATAAATCAGTATTCACATCAAAATTTGGAAAGCCTTGCGATAAATTAATAGCATTGTATTTATGAGCCAATCCACTCATTACAGTAAAAATAGTAGTTGAAACGTTTGGAAGTTTAGACCTATATTGCATTTTTAACATCTTAAAATAAAAAAGTCCAAACTAAAATAGTTTGGACTTTAAATATACTATTAAATACTAATTTTATCCTTTAATACTCGCTTTTAAAAACTCACGATTCATACGAGCAATATTCACTAATGTAATTCCTTTCGGGCATTCAACTTCACATGCTCCAGTATTGGTGCAATTTCCAAATCCTTCTAAATCCATTTGGTGCACCATATTTAATACACGGTCTGCAGCTTCAACTTGCCCTTGTGGTAACAACGCATATTGCGAAACTTTTGCACCAACAAATAACATTGCTGATGAGTTTTTACAAGAAGCAACACAAGCACCACAACCAATACATGCTGCAGCATCCATAGATTCGTCTGCATCGTGTTTTGAAATTGGCATTGCATTAGCATCTTGCGTATTACCAGAAGTATTGACAGAAACGAAACCTCCTGCTTGTTGAATTCGCTCCATTGCCATTCTATCTACTACTAAATCTTTAATTACAGGGAAAGCTGCTGCTCTCCATGGCTCGATATAAATTGTATCGCCATCATTAAACATACGCATGTGTAATTGACAAGTTGTAATTCCTCTATCTGGTCCATGTGCCTCACCATTGATATATAAAGAGCACATTCCGCAAATTCCTTCACGGCAATCATGATCAAAAGCTACTGGCTCATCACCAGAATTAACTAGTTGTTCATTCAAAACATCCATCATTTCTAAAAAGGACATATGTTCTGAAATGTCATTTACCTTATATTCGACCATAGCACCTTTGTCTTGTGGTCCTTTTTGTCTCCAAATTTTTAAAGTTAAATTCATATATCTATTTTATTTGTATGAACGTTGTTTAAGTTCAATATCTTTAAATTCTAATTCTTCTTTATGTAAAACTGCATCTGCAGGTTCTCCTTTGTATTCCCAAGCTGATACATATGCAAAATCTTCATCGTTACGTAAAGCTTCTCCTTTTTGCTCACCTTCTTTCACTACGCTTTCGTCTCTGTAATGTCCTCCGCAAGATTCGTTTCTATCCAACGCGTCTTTGGCAAACAACTCTCCTAGTTCTAAGAAATCTGCAACACGACCTGCTTTTTCTAATTCCAAATTCATTTCGTTTGCATCACCTGGAACTTTTACATCTTTCCAGAATTCTTCACGAATTGCTTTAATTTCAGCCATTGCTTCTTTTAAATGTGGTGCATTACGTGCCATACCTACTTTATCCCACATTACTTTTCCTAAACGCTTGTGGAAATGATCTACAGATTTCGTTCCTTTATTATTCATAAAGAAATTGATTCTGTCAGTTACTTCTTTTTCTACCTCATCAAATTCTTTAGAATCTGTTGATATTTTTCCAGTACGAATATCATCAGACAAATAATCTCCAATCGTATAAGGCAATACAAAATATCCGTCTGCCAAACCTTGCATTAAGGCAGATGCTCCTAATCTATTCGCACCATGATCAGAGAAATTTGCTTCTCCTAAACAATACAATCCTGGTACAGTAGTCATTAAATTATAATCAACCCAAACACCTCCCATGGTATAATGAGTTGCTGGATAAATCATCATTGGAGTTTCATACGGATTCTCAGCGATGATTTTTTCATACATCTGGAATAAATTTCCGTACTTTTCTTCAATAATACCTTGACCTAATTTTATAATTTCTTCTTTTGAAGGGTTGCTAATTCCGTGAATTTTTGCTTGCTCTTTACCATAACGCATAAAAGCATCAGCAAAATCTAAATACACAGCTTCTCCAGTTGCGTTAACACCATAACCAGCATCACAACGTTCTTTTGCAGCTCTTGATGCAACATCTCGAGGTACTAAGTTTCCGAATGCCGGATAACGTCTTTCTAAGTAGTAATCTCTATCTTCTTCAGCAATTGCTGTAGGTCTTAATTTTCCTTCCTGTATTGCCTTTGCATCTTCAATTTTTGCAGGTACCCAAATACGTCCGTCATTACGTAATGACTCTGACATTAATGTTAGTTTAGATTGATAATCTCCAGATCTTGGAATACAAGTTGGATGTATCTGCGTGAAGCAAGGGTTTGCAAAATAGGCTCCTTTTTTATGAATTTTCCAAGCTGCTGTAACATTAGACCCCATAGCGTTGGTAGATAAGAAATATACATTTCCATACCCTCCTGTAGCAATAACTACTGCATGAGCAGAATGTCTTTCAATATCTCCTGTAATTAAATTACGAGTGATAATTCCTCTTGCTTTTCCATCGACCTTAACTACATCTAACATTTCGTGACGGTTAAACATTTCAATCTTACCACGAGCAATCTGTCTGTTCATTGCAGAATAAGCTCCTAATAATAACTGTTGTCCTGTTTGCCCTTTTGCATAAAAAGTTCTTGAAACCAATACACCTCCAAACGAACGATTGTCTAAAAGTCCACCATAGTCACGGGCAAAAGGTACTCCTTGTGCTACACATTGGTCAATGATGTTTCCAGAAACCTCTGCCAAACGATATACGTTTGCTTCACGAGAACGGTAATCTCCTCCTTTAACAGTATCGTAAAAAAGGCGATAATCTGAATCTCCATCACCCATATAATTTTTAGAAGCATTGATTCCTCCTTGTGCTGCAATTGAGTGTGCACGACGTGGCGAATCTTGATAGCAGTATGCTTTTACATTATATCCTTGTTCGGCTAATGTTGCAGCTGCAGACCCTCCTGCTAATCCAGTTCCTACAACGATAACATCAATGTTACGTTTGTTGGCAGGATTAACCAAATCAATCTTATTTTTATAATTTGTCCATTTGTCTTTGATAGGACCTTTAGGTACTTTTGAATCTAAAATTGCCATAGGTTTGGAAATTATGATAGTTGAGTGATATAATGAAATAGTGCAATGAAAATAAATCCTAACGGAATAAGAATCGCGTAGATATTTCCGCAGCGCTTAACATATTTTGTATATTTATTATTCATTCCCATTGATTGGAATGCTGATTGAAATCCGTGTAATAAGTGCAATGCCAATAACACAAATGCGATGACATATGCTCCTACTCTTAATGGGTTTACAAATTTATGCTGTAACTCATGAAAATATCTTGTTGGATCTTCTGGCAATACAGCTATGTATTTATGATTGATTTCTGGAATCCAAAAATCAATAAAATGCAATACGATAAAAGCTAAAATTGCCATACCAGAAATTGCCATGTTTCTACTCATCCAAGTAGAATTGGCAGCTCCATTGTTTTTTGCGTAGGATGATACACCTACTGCTTTTTTGTTCTTAAGCTCTAAAACAAATCCCATAACAAAATGAAATACCACCCCGAAAATTAAAATCGGTTGCATTGCAAATTGTATTAATGGATTGACTCCCATAAAGTGGGATGCTACATTAAAGGCATCTTCACTACATACTGAGACTAAGTTTACCGAAAGGTGGATTAATAAAAAGATAATTAAAAACAGTGCCGAAAGAGCCATTGCCACTTTCTTGGCTATTGATGAGGATAAAAGTCCGCTCATTTTTTTGAAGTGTTAATTTAGATAACAAATATACCATTAAGTAAATTACTCAAAAAATGATTTTCGTCATTTTTTGAGTAATTTAGAAAGATTATAAGTAGAATATATTCCTAAGTGTTTTAAAGCCTTATTTAACAATAAATCTTTTTGTTGTTGAAGCGTTATCAGAAAGTATATTGATAAAATAGATTCCTTGAGAAAGTTGTTTGATATCTAATATTTTATTTTCTGAAATGTCTTTAGTCATTAATTCCCTACCACTTACATCAAAAATAGTGGCTGTTTCTAAATTTAAAAACAATTCATTTTGAATGATTAATTTATTAGTTGCAGGATTTGGGTATAATACAATGCTCTTTGCCAATAATTGGTCTGCAACACTTGCGGTACATACATAAGCAGTCATATTATCAACAGGAGCACAAGGGATATCAACAACACTTCTACTTTGCACATCATTACCCGCAGCAATATCGTTGGCGCTTAATGCTCTATTATTATCACCTGCTGCAATAGACCAATGCATTAATGCACCAGTATCAATTACATGTAACAATTGATGCCCATGTCCTAATTCATGTGCAGATACAGATTCAAAATCTATCTTCGGAGCAACGGCTGCAGTTGGACCATATTCCCAATTAGCACCACTATCAAACACAATATCTAACTCTGAAACAAACCAATATAAAATTACATCCGTGATTCCGCAATTAGCAGAAGCATAAGTGGTACATCTTCCCAAGACACCTGGTGGTAATTCTGTTCCAATATCAAACCGAATCACATTAATACCATCAGCAGCAATAACATCGGTAGGTGTTGTTGCTCCTATCGTCCAATTTACACCCGTTTCACAACGCCATGTATCAAAAGATCTAACGAACGATTCATTAGCAGCAGTATTTGCATCAAAACCTGTAAACATTTGCCAAGTATAACCACCACTTCCATTGATATCTTTATGTCTGGTTTGATATGCTTCTAAGCCAACGCCATTTCCCCAATCATGATTAAATGTTGTTTCTGCATAAGAGATTGTTAAGGTAGAAGATGTGTCTGAGCTTGCATCACTATCATGTGTTACCCTAACATCACCAGTACCTGCACTTGAAGGGATTTCAACCATAATTTCGGTATCTGACCATGCGTCAATCTGTGTTGGTAAAGCATCTATATAAGTAGCTCCGCCATCATCTGCATTTCTAAAACTTACAATCCCAGCAACAGCACCAAAACCAGTACCTGTTATTGTTAAAACAGATTCGGTACCTGCTGAAGAAGTCATTGGAGCAATAGATGTGATTGCAACAGCTAATACATTACTGTTTTGAGTAAAAACATCGATGTCAAAATCAGTAATATCTATTTTAGAAGAACCTACTAAGTTTTCAATTTCAGTATAAAATGTAGATATACCTTCTTTTATATAAAATGGATTTACTGCTAGATCTTCGTATTTATTGTACTTATAAAATCCTTGAATACTACTATATGGTTTAAATTTAGAATTGTCAGAAAGTGCGTCTGGAGTCAATTGTTTGTCATTTTCATAGAGCATAAATATTCCTATATCCCTTTTTGCAAGTCTCAAACTTGGTGAAACCCGTTCTGCCTGAAACCCTACTGTACCTCCCGGTGTGACGACTTCAATGGTTGTAAATGATTGCCCTTTAAACACCTTGTAAACTTCTACTTCGTTTACCGTATAAATGTTTTGATGATTTATATCCCAATAAGATTTTTTTGAGATTACTTTACCTTCAACTATTAAAGTTGATGATGCTACCTGATCTTCTAATGATACTTTTGATAGCATTCCGTGTTGCGCAATTGCAATCGTTGAGGATAGGGAAATACAAAAAGCAATTGCAATAATTTTTGAAGTAATTCTTTGTTTCATAACTTAAATGATTAAAAATTAGCACTATATAATTTTAAAATATGGACATAAATATACAAATTAATCTTTATAGTTTTTTAAAATCTCTTTACCTTTACATCATATAAAAATGTAACGACATGAAGTACCTTCCAATTGATTCTAACCTATTTATAAAAAATCGTAAAAAGTTTATAGGCAAAATGAAATCCAATTCATTGGCCATATTTAACTCGAATGACATTTATCCGATAAGCGCAGATAGTACTTTACCTTTTGCACAACATCGTGATATTTTTTATTTAAGTGGTGTTGACCAAGAAGAAAGTGTGTTAGTTATTTTTCCTGATGCTCCTAAAAAAGAACATCGAAAAATTTTGTTTTTAAAAGAAACCAACGATCATATCGCTGTTTGGGAAGGTGAAAAACTAACCAAAGAAAAGGCTTTTGAAACAAGTGGAATCAAAACAGTTTATTGGTTACAAGATTTAGAAAAAGTACTGTTTGAATTGATGACTCAAGCTGAAAACATTTATATCAACACAAACGAACATTATCGGGCAAATGTAGAAACTGAAACCCGAGAAGCTCGTTTTGTAAAGTGGTTACAAGAAAAATATCCTGCACATACTTATTTAAGGTCGCAACCTATTTTACAACGTCTTCGTTCAATAAAAGAACCTGAAGAAATTGCTCAGATTCAGCAAGCATGTGATATTACCGAAAAAGGGTTTAGAAGAGTTTTGAAAGCTACTAAACCTGATGTTTGGGAATACGAGCTAGAAGCAGATTATATGCATGAATTTTTAAAAAATCGTTCTGATGGATTTGCATATACTCCGATTATAGCAAGTGGGTACAATGCCAACGTATTACATTATATTGAAAACAATCAACAGTGTAAAACAGGTGATGTTATTTTAATGGATGTTGGAGCAAGCTATGCCAATTATGCAAGTGATATGACTCGCTGTGTTCCTGTTTCTGGAAAATTTACCGATAGACAAAAAGATGTTTACAATGCAGTATTAAGAGTTAAAAAGGCAGCTGCTAAAATGTTAGTTCCCGGAACCATTTGGGCAGATTATCATGTTGAAGTTGGTAAATTAATGACTCAAGAATTAATTGGATTAGGATTGATTACTAATGAAGATGTTAAAAATGAGAACCCTGATTGGCCAGCATATAAAAAATATTTTATGCACGGTACTTCGCACCACATGGGGCTTGACACACATGATTACGGAATCTTAACCGAACCTATGCAAGCAAACATGGTGTTTACCGTTGAACCTGGAATTTACATTCCAGATGAAAATTTAGGCATTCGTTTAGAAGATGATTATGTAATCCAAGAGTCGGGAGAGCCTATCAATTTGATGAAAAACATTCCATTAGAAATTGATGAGATTGAGGCTTTAATGGCTGAATAGTTTTTAGAAAAGTATTTACTAAACCAAAACTGCTCCTTCAAAAACATAGGAATGTACTTTTTTTAGAGTGACTACTTTATCATCAGTGTGTACAAGGAGTGAAATGTTGTTATTGCTACCGCCATAGGAAATCATCCGAACATTTACATCTTGTAGCACTTGAAATAACCTGTGTGTGTCTTCATGAAAAATAATAGAATGTCCGACCAAACAAATAATACTCTGGTCAGAATCAATCGTTACCATTGCAAATTTTTCTAATTCTTCAGTGATTGACTTTAGATATTTATCATCATCTATAGTCAATGAAACTGCAATTTCTGAAGTGGTAATCATATCGATTGACGTTTCGTATTTCTCAAAAATTTCAAATACTTTTTTTAAAAAACCGTGTGCTTGTAACATACGAGCCGATTTAATTTTAATCGCAGTAATAGTGTCCTTTGCCGCAATAGCTTTGATGCCATCTCCATGAATTTCGCTATTGATTAATGTCCCGTATGCCTCTGGTTGCATTGTGTTTTTTAAACGAACCGGAATATCAAATTTACGAACTGGCATTACTGTTTGTGGATGTAAAATCTTAGCACCAAAATAAGCCAATTCCGCAGCTTCATCAAAAGATAGATTTGAAATTGCGTGGGTGTTTTCTACACATCGGGGGTCGTTATTGTGAAACCCGTCAATGTCTGTCCATATTTGCACCTCATCAGCATTAATGACCGAACCAATAATCGTTGCTGTATAATCGCTGCCACCTCTTTCTAAATTGGCAATCTGACCATCAGCATCCAAACAAATAAACCCCTGAGTGATGTAAATATCAGCAGGTAAAATTTCGTCAATAACCCTGTTTAGGTTTCTACTAATATAAAAATTATCTGGCTCTCCATTTCTATCAATTCTCATAAAATCTAGTGCAGGTAATAATCTTGCATTCAATCCTTCTTGGGTTAAATAATGACTAAATATAAAAGTAGATAACAGTTCCCCTTGAGAAACAATAGTATTGTACAACAATTGAGAATAAGGTTCTCCTATACAACTTTTTAAGTAGTCAAAAACAGTATCTATATAATTACCTACTTCTTGCTTTAATTCTGAATTATATAATAACTCATCAATAGTTACCAAGTATTTTTGATATAAGGTTTCTATACCTTCAAGTGCAATTTCATGCTCTCCCTTTTTAATATTTTCTGAAATTTTTACCAGCGTATTCGTAGTTCCAGACATTGCTGATAAAACAACTATCTTTTTCCCTTCACCTTTGATAATATTTTTTACGTTGATCATGTTTTCTACTGACCCTACTGATGTGCCTCCAAATTTTAATACTAACATAGTTATTTGATTTGACAACAAATGTATCATGAGTCATCAACAATAGCATAGAAATAAAATATTTATACTACTTTTACACAAGTTGTTAAATAATTAACATAATGAGAACAATCGCATCTTGTGTAGAAGAAATTTTATTGGCTCAACCATTTTTAGAAGAAGCCTTATCTAGAAATATCATCAACTTTTCGGCCCTAGCAGAGGAGTTGCAAAAACCCGTAAGTGTGATGTTACACAAGCTAGTTAAATCTGGCGCAATAATGATGGCACTTAGGAGATACAATCCTCCAAAAGATTTGGGGAGCTCATTAAAACTGAGACGGGTAATACAAAATTTAGGAGATATTACTGTGCGCTCTAACTTAAGTGATTTTACTTTTCAAAATTCAAGAACATTAATCGATAGCCATGTAAAGGTGTTAGAACAGGTAGGCACTAGAACAAATATCTTTTATGCTTTTACCAGAGGAATTCACGAAAGCACAATTATCATTTCTAGTTCAGAAAAAAAAATTGTTACAGATGGTTTTAAAAATGAAACCAAATTAGGTTTGCAAGAAGAGTTGTCAGCTATTAGTATTAGCTTGCCCGAAAATAATTCAAAAATTACAGGGCTTTATTATCAAATTTTTAAACGTTTGGCTTGGGAGGGAATTGCACTTTACGAAGTCGTTTCTACCACCAATGAGTTTACCATTTTAGTGGAAGATTATTTAGTTGATAAAGCATTTTCGGTAATTAAAAAGTTGAAGAGTTAGATATGCCAAAAATCATCTATAAAAATATACCTATAAATTATTCATTAACAGGTAAAGGATCTGCAATTATATTACTACATGGCTTTTTAGAAAACAATTCTATGTGGAAAGGCATTATTCCGGCTTTATCAAAAAAAAATAAAGTAATAACGGTTGATTTATTTGGGCATGGCAAAACAGAAAACTTGGGATATATCCACACTATGGAAGAACAAGCAACTATGGTTCGGTTTGTTTTAAAATCATTAAACATTAGAAAAGCAACTCTCATTGGTCATTCTATGGGAGGTTATGTTGCCTTGGCCTTTGCAGAATTATTTCCAAAAAACACTAAAGGAATTTGCCTAATGAATTCTACAGCTTATCCTGATACTTCCGAAAAGAAAATCAACCGAGATCGAGCTATTGAAGTTGTAAAACAAAATCATCAAACTTTTGTAAGATTATCAATTCCATTGTTATTTTCAGAAGAAAATCAGACTACCTTAAAAGAAGAAGTTGAATCAGTAACTTCTGAAGCTTTAAAAATTTCAAAACAAGGAATTATTGCTTCATTAGAAGGAATGAAAATTAGAAAAGACAGAACAGCAATTTTAAAAAATAATGACTTTAAAAAGCTGTTAATCTTAGGAAAAAAAGATCCTGTGCTCAATTTTAAAGAGCATCAAGAGCAAATTAAAAATACAAACACAGAACTAAAAATACTATCGCAAGGACATATGTCGCACATCGAAAATAACAAAGAGTTAACATTTGCCTTAGAGAATTTTATTAAATTGCAATAGCATATGAAACGAGCATATTCAAAATTACCCCCAAGGGAATGACTAATAGCGAACAGCATGTGACCGATTTGACAAGTAATTAAAGACATATGAAAACGAAAATTATACACTATGAAAAAAGCAGCATTCATCACCTTTGTACTACTCCTAATAGTTTCTAATCCTACTTTTGCTCAATCAAAAAAAGAATTAAAAAAGCAAGCGGAATTAAAAGAATATACCAAAACCAAAAAATTAATTCAAGGAGGGGTTTACACTTTTGAAGCAACTTCTGCCAATACTCAAAAAGGGAGACGAATTGATTTAACTACAAATTTCAATTCCCTAAAAATAAATAATGCACATGCTATTGCCGATTTACCTTTCTTCGGATTTTCGCAAGTGAGCAATTTTAAGGGAGATGGTGGAATTAAATTTGACTCTGAAAATGTTGATTATAAAATTGAGTATAGCGACAAAAAGCACAGAATAACAATCAAATTCAAAGCTAAAAACAAAACTGAAACATTCGATTTGTTTTTAACCGTTTATTCTGATGCTACTGCAACATTAAACGTTTCTAGTAGCCAACGAGACTTTATGAGTTATAGAGGTGATGTTGAAGAAGTAGCTGTAGAAAAATAAGCTACTCTTCTTTCATCGCATTCCAGCCTTGTGCTGTAATTTCTACTTTTTGATTTCCTCGAGTTACTAAATGTACACCTTCGCTTTTATCAGTCATATGACCAATCACAGTTAAATGTGGGTTTCCTTTTATTTTATCAAAATCATCTTGCGAAATAGTGAACAGTAATTCGTAATCTTCGCCTCCACTCAAAGCAATGGTTGTAGCATCAACATTAAATTCTTCGCAAGTAGAAATTACTTGAGGATCTAACGGAATCTTATCTTCATATAAATTACACCCAACTTCTGACTGACTTGTAAGGTGCAGTATTTCAGAAGAAAGACCATCAGAAATATCAATCATAGATGTAGGTTTTACATCTAAATCTTTTAGCAACATAATAATGTCTTTTCTAGCCTCAGGTTTTAATTGTCGCTCTACAATATAAGAATAGTTCTCTAATTCTGGTTGGGCATTTGGGTTCGCTTCAAATACTTGTTTTTCTCTTTCCAAAACTTGCAATCCTAAATAAGCTCCTCCTAAATCTCCAGACACAACCAACAAATCATTTGGTTTTGCACCGTTTCTATATACAACATCTTGTTTTGGAGCTTTCCCTATTGCTGTAACACTAACCAACATCCCTTTAGTTGAAGATGATGTATCGCCACCAACCAAATCAACTTTGTAATTAGTACATGCCAATTGAATTCCCGCATACAATTCTTCTAGAGCCTCTAAAGTAAATCTATTGGATATTGCAATAGAAACTGTAATCTGAGTTGCAGTTCCATTCATAGCATACACATCCGATAAATTTACCATTACAGCTTTATACCCAAGGTGTTTTAAAGGCATATAGCTCAAATCAAAATGCACACCTTCTACCAACAAATCGGTAGTTACAAGAACTTGCTCATCTCCAAATTCTAAAACTGCTGCATCATCGCCTACAGCTTTCTCGGTTGTATCACAATTGATTGCAAAATATTTCGTTAAATGTTTTATCAATCCAAATTCACCTAATTCAGATAATGATGTGCGTTGGTCGTTTTTATCTTTTAACATCTTAAACTTGTATATTAACTAAAGAAATTGATATTTTTGTTCGGACTGCAAAATTCTGTATTTTTTTTCAATATACAATAGGCTTTAAGTCACTAATTTAATTTAAAAATTTATGAAAATTAAACATTCTACCCCTAAAACTCTTTTGATTGTTTTAGCCTTATTCTTTTCAATGATTACTTTTCAATCTTGTTTTGATGATGAGGTTTCATTAACAGACCCTGATGCTGATGGTATCACAGGAACAGCTGATAATTGCCCCGATACAGAAAATCCTGATCAATTAGATAGTGATAGTGATGGTGTTGGCGATGTGTGCGATGATGATGATGACAATGATGGTGTTCCAGATGCGCAAGACAACTGCCCATTTCAACCAAACCCTGAACAAGAGGATACAGATGGTGATGGAATTGGGGATGCCTGTGAAAATTTAGATCCTGATTTGGATGGGATATTATATCCTGATGATAACTGCCCTGAAATTGCAAACCCTGATCAACTAGATACTGATGGTGACGGAATGGGTGATGTTTGTGATGATGATGATGACAATGATGGCGTCAATGATATTGATGATAATTGCCCTTTAATTGCTAATCCTAATCAAGAAGATTTTGATGGTGATGGTATTGGAAATCTCTGTGACGAAGATTATAAAACTCCTATAGAATTTTGTGAAAGCGGTATGGCGGGAATTTATCCTTGCAACGATTATGATTTAATGGGACACATACCAGTAGAAACTTTAGGAGGTGCTGGTGCAGAAGGAAATGACTCTTGGGGATGGACAGACCCAGTTACAGGAAAAGAATATGCTTTGGTAGGTACAACAACAAATGCAGCTTTTGTAGATATATCAGATACAGAAAATTTAGTAATCGTTGGTACTTTACCAACAGCAACTTCTAATAGCTTGTGGCGAGATATAAAAGTATATAACAATTATGCTTTTATTGTAAGTGAAGCTTCTGGTCATGGAATGCAGGTTTTTGATTTAACAAGATTGCGTAATGTTGCAAATATGCCAGAAACTTTTACCGCAGATGCTCATTATACCGGTTTTGGGAAATGTCATAATATCATGATAAACGAAGATACTGGCTACGCATATGCGGTGGGTACTAACACTTTTGGTGGTAGCGCACATTTTATAAATATTCAAGACCCTCTAAATCCTGTAGCTGCTGGTGGTTTGAGTATTGGTGGTTACAGTCACGATGTACAAGTAGTTACCTATAATGGCCCTGATGCAGACTATACAGGTAAAGAAATTTTGGTAGGCAGTAACGAAAATGAAATCGTAATTGCTGATATTACTGATAAAGCAAATCCCGCTTTAGTTAAAACTATTTCATATAGTAATATTGGCTATACACACCAGGGTTGGTTTACAAGTGATGAAAGATATTTTATTGTTGGTGATGAAATTGATGAATTAAATTTCGGGAACAATACCCGCACTTTGGTTTTTGACTTTTCTGATTTAGACAATCCAGTATTACATACCACATACTCTGGGCCAACTGCAGCAATCGACCATAACGGATACATTAAAGATGATATTTATTATTTGGCTAATTATACAGCTGGAGTTCGTTTTATCGACATCGCTGATATTGCAAACGGTAACCTTACAGAAGTAGGTTATTTTGATTCTTATGCTCCTAACAACTCAACGAGTTTTCACGGAGTTTGGAATGTGTACCCATATTTTGAATCTGGAAATATCATCATCAATGATATAGAAGGAGGATTATTTATTGTTAGAAAAAGTGGAACTTAAATTAACCCTATCCTACAAGGTTTTGGAAACCTTGTAGGTATTATTAATCTAATAAAAAAATCTCATTCTGAGCTTCTCAAAGAATCTAACATCAAATTAGCACTAAATATTTTGAGATTTCTCAAGACTTCGAAATGACAAAATCAATTTTAAACAACATCATCAAAAAAAACCTATAATGAGTAAAAAAATACTACTCATACTATGTATTTCCTTTTTTTTAAAAGGATGTAATAATAACAACGACACCCCAAAACCTGTAAGTCCTCAAATAGACTTTATCAAAACTTTTGGTGGTAGCTCTAACGAATCAGCACGCTCTGTGATTCAAACAACTGATGGTGGTTACGCCGTATTGGGATATACTCAAAGTGCCGATGGCGACATTATTAACAAAACAGATATTTCTTTTGACTATTGGCTCTTAAAGTTCGATACCAATGACAACCTGCAATGGTCAAAAACTTATGGTGGTTCTGATATAGACCAAGGTTCAAAAATCATTCAGACCCTTGATGGTGGATTTGCACTCATCGGCAGTTCATCTAGTAATGACGGAGATGTATCGACTAATGAAGGGTTCAACGATATTTGGCTTGTTAAGTTGGATGTCTCTGGAAATATCATATGGGAAAAATCATACGGATTCCCTGGTAACGACCTTGGGTTTTCGGTAATTCAAACTTCTGATGGAGGCTATTTTGTGAGTGGTGTTTTAGATGTTTCTGGTTCTGGAGGTGATGGAAATGATCGTTCGCTACATGCTGGTGGAGATTATTGGGGATTAAAATTAGATACTAACGGAACTAAAATTTGGCGTCGTTATTTTGGTGGGTCTTTTACTGACTCTGCTTTTGATGTTATTGCATCAGATGATGGTGGGTTTATTCTTATTGGCTCATCAGACAGCGATGATGTTGATATCACCAACAATAAAGGTGGTTATGATTTTTGGATTGTAAAAGTAGATATCAACGGTAGTATGGTTTGGGAAAAATCTTTTGGAGGCTCTCAAATAGACGAAGCGCGAAGTATCGCAAAAATGGTTGATGGCAATTATTTAATTGTTGGTGATAGTAGAAGTAACGATCAAGATATATCAAACTCTAAAGGAGCTGCAGATATGTGGTTGATTAAAGTTTCGGATTTAGGAAATCTGATTTGGGAAAAATCTTTTGGAGGTTCTAGCTTTGATGTAGCCAGAAATATTTCAACCACTACCGATGGTGGGTTTCTACTTTCTGGTAGTTCTCGAAGTCAAGATGGTGATGTAGAAACAAACAAAGGCCAAAACGATGTTTGGATTGTAAAAATTGACAATTCAGGAAATATTGAATGGCAAAAAACGGTAGGTGGCAGCGATATCGATTTTGCATACGACGCAGCTGAATTAAATAATGGAGATATTATTGTTGTAGGAGAAAGCAATAGTGAAGATGGAGATATTCTCGAAAATAAAGGATTTACAGATATATTAATTACAAAAATTATAGTGAAATGAAAATACTTAAATCAATAATTGTTCTTTTTATACTTATCTTTTTTATTGGATGTAGTGAAGAGGAAGAAAAAACAAGTGGAGACCTACAGATTGGCTTCACTCATAAATGGGATGAAATCATTTTTCGCCCTCATACAGATATTGATAACTATTATCCTGCTTACAATATTGATTCGTTAAGAATCACCAAATTAAGATACCACATTTCAAATATTGTCTTAATTACAGAAGACGGAACTGAAGTGTTTTTAAAAGACTATGTACTTGTCTCTCCATTAAATTCTGATGCTATTTCATCTAACAATCCTCCTGTTGACCCACTTGTTCCTTGGCTTATAGAACATAGTTTTAATATTCCAAACGTTCCTTTCAATGATTACAGAAGTCTTTCATTTACATTTGGGTTTAACGAAACAGATAATATAAATGGAGCATATTCTAACTTAAATACCTCCTCCCTTTCTTGGTATTGGCCAGAGGAATTAGGTGGAGGGTATCATTTTTTACAATTAGAAGGAGAATACTCTAATAACTCTGAAGAGAGTAATTTCGAATATAATATGGGAAAGGCAAAAGTCAGTGAAGGAGTCTTTGAACCAAATTCTTTTAATGTACATATTTACAATCCTTATTTTTCTTTTCCACATACTAGTGAAATTTCAAGAACTATACTCATTGAAATGAATCTCGCAGAATGGTTTAGAGACCCAACCCCTTGGGATCTCAATATTTATAATCAAAATTTAATGGATAATTATGACGCGCAAACAATAATGAATCAAAATGGAAGAAATGTTTTTAGCATGAGTGTAACAGGTATAATAGACATTAATTAAATTAATAAAAAATGAAAAAATTAAAACTTCTTTTAATAGTAATAATTGCTATTACAATTTATAGTTGTGATACTGATGACTCCGTAGCAACAAGTGGAAGTATCTTATTTGATTTTACACATAATTGGGACGGTGACAATGTAACTGCCGATGATTTTAATATCATACAATTTACAAATGCCGATGGTGATGCAATGAGTGTTAGCAAATTGCGCTACTTAATTTCAAATATTACCTTACACAAAACAGATGGTTCATCAATCCCCATTGACGGTTATGTATTGATTGATTTATCTACACAAGCTACATCTGCTTTTGTATCTAATATCCCTTTTGATACTTATACTTCTATTTCTTTTACTTTTGGGTTTGATGAAACCGATAATATAGATGGTTTTTATAATGACTTAAATGCCGCTTCATGGAATTGGCCAGAAATGTTAGGAGGTGGGTACCACTTTATGCAACTCGAAGGAAAATATTTAGACGCAGCAGTAGAAAGTCCTTTTGCTTATCACATGGGAACTGCAAGGTTAAGCCCAGGTGTTTTTGAAGTAAATCATTTCGAAGTTTTTATCAACGGATTTACAAATACAAGTGATGCCTCCATTGAAATAAAAATGAATATTGCCGAGTGGTTTAAAAATCCATATACATGGGATTTAGAAACTTATAACATCGATTTAATGATGAATTATGATGCACAAATTTTGATGAATCAAAATGGAGATTCCGTATTTAGTTTAGGTGATGTAAATCAATAGTTATAAATGAGGGTTTGGTTAAAAATAGTAGTTATTGGTTGCTTGTTTTCCTCTTGTAGTGAAAATGAAATTATGATACCAAACACCTACCAACCAACACCACTACCTTTAGAAATACCACCTTTATTTGCTGAGAGAATTTTAGACCCAGTTATTCCTTTTAACAACCCACAAACGGTAGAAGGAGTTGCTTTGGGTAGAAAATTATTTTATGACCCTATCTTATCTGGTGATGGATCTCAATCATGTGCTGATTGTCATTCGCCAGAAAATGCCTTTACTGATTCTGATCGTTTTTCAGTTGGGATTGATGGAAATGTTGGTAATAGAAACTCGATGCCTATTTTTAACCAAGCATGGAATTACGATGAAAATTTCTTTTGGGATGGTCGTTCATTCGGTTTGGAAGGTCAAGCTATCGAACCTGTTAAAAACCCAATTGAAATGCATAATACTTGGGTAGTTGCAATGGCAAATTTACAAAATCATGCCGATTATCCAGAACTGTTTTTTCAAGCATTTGGCACTTCAACTATCGATTCTGTTTTAGTTACCAAAGCGATTGCGCAGTTCGAGCGCACTTTGATTTCTGGAAACTCTAGATTCGATAAGCACTTATTAGGAACGCTTACACTAACTACACAAGAGCTAAACGGTTTTGATATTTTTATGGATGAAACTAAAGGCGATTGCTTTCACTGCCACGGTAATGTAAACAACCCACTTTGGACAGATAATATTTTTCACAACAATGGCTTAGACGCTATCATAACTGATGTCGGTTTAGGAGCTGTAACTGGTAACCCTGCTGATAATGGTAAATTTAAATCTCCCTCATTAAGAAATCTTCAATTCACTGCGCCATATATGCACGATGGTCGTTTTGAAACTTTAGATGAAGTGATCAATCATTATTCTGAAGGTTTGCAAAATTCTCCAACAATAGACCCACTCATGAAAGCAGTTGGTACAGGTGGTGTACATATCACTGAATCTGAAAAAGTAGACTTAAAAGCTTTTTTATTATCCCTTTCAGATGCTGAGTTTATCAACAACCCAGATTTTCAAAATCCAAATTAAATGCAAAAAAAGAAGGTCTAAGAAGCTTACTCTAGAAGTAATGTCATGTTCTAAATGAACATTATGATAGACTTACTCATGAGGAAAATCCGCTCTTTAGACCTTCATACTAACCTAATCTTAAATTAGTTCTATAACTTCATCCGATTATTCGGGGTTCTTCAAAATAGTTTGTATAAAAGATTGATTAATCTTCTATACAAATAACGTTGATTTAATTTATATAAGATGACAATTGTCATATTTTAAAATTTGACGGAGTAGAACGAATCTCTTATTCAATGGTTTAAAAGAATTAAGAGTAGCCTCTCTTGTCTTTCTTCCGATTCCGATAACTATCAGAAATAGATTTGATACTCTTTAGCTTTGATGTTTTATTTTCTCGTATAACTTCACTAGAGACTGTAACAATTCTACTGGCGTAGTAAGGATTTGATAATGATTTTGCCCAAACATCTGTGGTAAATAATATTTTGCATTCGCCTCAATTGCTAAGGCATACGAATTTATTTGACTCTCATTTAATTCTCTTAAGGCTTGTTTAACATCGTTAATCCCATATTTGCCTTCGTACTTATCATAGTCATTTGGCTTGCCATCAGATATTAGAATCACCCATTTGTTTTTGGTACTTCTGGCATCTAACAAAGCTCCTGAATGTCTCAATGCTGCACCGATTCGGGTATATCCATTTGGTTCAACAGCACCTACTTTATATTTGGCACGATTCCAGTCTTCGTCAAAATCTTTAACCGTTAAATAGCTAGAATGATTTCTTGTTTTGGAATAAAAACAGTTAATAGAAAAATCGATATTGAACTCATCTAAAATTTCTCCGAATAAAATTGAAACTTGTTTTTCTACCTCGATTACTTTATTCCCTCCAGCATATCCATCACTCGACAAGCTGATATCTAACAATAATAAAATGGATAAATCCTTTTCCTTTTTCCGTTTTGATAAATATATTTTCTCAGATGGTGTATGTCCAGAGTGCACATCTACATACAAGTCTGTGAGTGCATCTAAGTCAAATTCTTGTCCGCAAGTTTGTCTTCTTTGCTGTTGAAATTTATTGTTTACCGTACTCAACATTTTTCGTAAACCAACTAAAGTAGAATTATTTTTAGCGATTGTTTTCTTGTAATACCGTACATCAGTTTCTAAAATCGGTTTAGGATATACTTTACAAAAATCTTCTTTGTAAGCACGTTTTTTATAATCCCATTCGTTATAGCTCAGGTGATAATCGCTTGACTTAGCTTCAATACTTTCGGCAATAGTTGTGTTCTCAACAAAATCTGCTTGATAAACTGAATGCGCCGTATCATCAACACGCACCGTATATTTCATGTTTAAATCTTCGAGAGCGTTCTCGTGGTCTGCCAACTCATCATCACCATCCATATCGCGCCAATTACCACCAAATTCTTCAGCAGTTTCTACTTTTTCAAATTGATGTTGTAGCACCGCATCATCCAATTGTTTTTGATCTATCTGCACAGATTTAATTTCTTCAACTGCCTTCGCTTTTATAATGGTTTTGAT
>JAQRMW010000147.1:53107-60291 GCA_028599075.1 Urechidicola sp.
ATTCTTCAGCAGTTTCTACTTTTTCAAATTGATGTTGTAGCACCGCATCATCCAATTGTTTTTGATCTATCTGCACAGATTTAATTTCTTCAACTGCCTTCGCTTTTATAATGGTTTTGATGATGACTCTTCGGGTGAATTATACATCCATTTTCCGTAGATAAATGAAAAGTCTGTAGCCTCATTTTTTGATGATTTATTTTTATAATGTCCAATAAATCGATTGTAATATTCTTGGGTGGCTGGAAATTGTTGAAACAAGCTTTTTAATACTTCGTTTGATTTTTCTTGAGCCATTTCTCTAGACTCATTTGTTTCATGTTCTAGACTATCTTCCCAATTTAAATTGAGGTTTTTTTGAACAGATAAATACAAAACTCTAAATAAATAAAAGGAAATGTTTTCTTCTACCGTATTAAACTCAGCATATTTTGTAGGAAGAAAAAAGTTGTTGTTTTTATAACCCCCTTCGCGTTCTGCATCAAAAATTTCAATCGCTTTTCCTGTTACAGCTCTCGCAAAAATAGTGAGTCGAGGTTTAATATCTATTAGCTTTACCGAATGTGCAATAGCTGACTCTTTTGCCTTTTTACGTCTTTTAAAATAATTGGCAAACTTGGTGAAAATATATGCGTCTGGTTCAAATTCAAACATTCAATTCGGTTTTTATTGATAGTTGCAGTTGATTGTCATTCTGAACAAAGTGAAGAATCTCAATTGATGTGAGATTCCTCGTCGTTCCTCTGTCGGAATGACACACAAGATCATATCATCAAATCACATAAATCGGTTAAAGCGTCAACTACCTCAACATCATCAGTTAATGGCTCTACAACTGCTACCTTTACAGATAGCCTTTTTGGTAAGCCACTTTTAATCAATTTGGCAGCATCAACCAACAACCTAGTAGATACAGTTTCAGTCAATCCCAACTCTGTTAAGTTTCTAATTTTTGTTGCTATATTGACTAATTTCTTAGCGATGCCCAAATCAATATTGGTTTCATTTACCAAAATTTCAATCTCAATCTTCGCTTCAGGGTAATCAAAAGATGTAGCCACAAAACGCTGACGGGTAGATGGTTTTAATTCTTTAAATCCACGTTGATATCCCGGATTAAAAGATGCCACCAATAAAAAGTCATCGTGTGCTTTAATGGTTTTTCCTAGCTTATCAATAAACAATTCTCGACGGTGATCTGTTAAAGAATGTATGGCAACAATAACATCTGGTCTTGCCTCAGCAATCTCATCCAAATAAATAATAGCACCTTCTTTTACGGCAGTTGTAAGAGGTCCATCGAGCCAAATAGTTTCAGCTCCTTTGATGATATATCGACCAATTAAATCGGTAGAAGAAGTCTCTTCATGACACGCAATCGTTATTAAATTTTTATCTAATTTATGGGCCATAAACTCAATAAATCTCGATTTACCCGTACCAGTTGGTCCTTTTAGTAAAAAGGGGAGTTTGTTTTTATATGTATGTTCAAATACTTCAATCTCTTTGCCAACGGGATGATAATAGGGCGCGCTTAGTATTTCTTTCTTCGTTTCTTCCATTTGTAGTTTTGTTGTATCCATCTTCATTTATCTGCAAAAAAAGAAGGTCTAAGGAACTTACTCTAGCAATAAAGTCATGCTCTAAATGAACATTATAATAGACTTATAACTCGTTTGTAAAATCAGCTCTTTAAACCTTCTTACTAACCTAATCTTTATTAGTTTGTTATTTCTAATGCTTCATCAGTTGGTCTACCGTGTTTGTAAAAATCAATCATATAAAGTATAACTCCTGTTGTAAAAAATGTTGCACAGACTATTAATACCATAAAGTGAATTTCTGTCATTTTTTGAACTTCCATAAAATCAATTTTCATAATACGTTCTAAATATACTTGCGCAACACCTGCAACTCCAAAAGAAACAGTCATACCAATCATGCCAATATTAGACAACCAAAATGCCATTCTACCTCGTGAACTTTCGTATAATTTTCTACCTGTCATATTAGGTAAAGAGTAACTTATAATTGCTAAAACAATCATAGCGTAAGCTCCCCAAAATGCAAGGTGACCATGCATTGCTGTTACTAAAGTTCCGTGAGTATATAAATTTGTTTGTGGTAAAGTATGTGCAAATCCTAACAATCCTGCACCAACAAACGATACGATTGCTGCACCAAGAGTCCAGTACAATGCCAATTTATTTGGATGTTTCTTTTCTCCTTTTCTGTACATATTTACAGCAAATAATGCCATCGCTAAAAATGCTAGAGGCTCAAGTGCAGAGAAGATTCCACCAACAATTAACCAAATTTTATTTACTCCAATATAATAGTAATGATGACCAGTTCCTAAAACTCCAGATAAGAAAGTCAACCCAACAATTACATATAACCATTTCTCAATAACTTCTCTATCAACACCAGTCAATTTAATTAATAAGAATGATAAGATACCACCCATAATCAATTCCCAAACACCTTCTACCCATAAATGAACAACCCACCATCTAAAGAAAGAATCTAGTACTTGACTATCGAAAGGTAACATCCCAGGCAAGTATAATAATGCTGCAAACAATAACCCCATCGAGAGTACTAATGCTGTTGTTGTTCTACGTTTTCCTTTAAATAGAGTTACTAAAATAATTCCTAAAAAGAGTAAAACATTTACGACTACTAAATAGTCAAGTCCTCTAGGAATTTCTAAAAACTTACGTCCTTCCCACATATTAAAGTGAAAGCCAACAATTGCGGCAACACCAACCAATGCTAAACTGATTAGCTGAACATAGGCCAGTTTTACACTTACCAATTCTCGTTGGGCTTCTTCTGGAATAATATAATATGCTGCACCCATAAAACCTGATAGTAACCAAACTACCAATAAATTAAGGTGAACTGCTTTTGCTGTATTAAACGGGATAAATTCATGAAGACCATCAAAGCCTGCATGTGCAAAGCCCATGATAAAACCATATACTATTTGTAGTCCGAATAGTAGCATAGAAAGGGCAAAAAACCAATACGCTACTTTTTGTGATTTATATTTCATAATAAAATTTTAGTTAGTTTAAATTATTCGTCATCGTTTTGCGATAATGGTGATATCTTTCTATCAACTCCTACAACTTCGCCAAATCCGTTTAGATCGATGTCATCAATCCAATCAAAAAATGCGATTATGTCTTCTGCTTGACCTTCGTCAAATCCGTAAGCAACCATTTTTCTTCCGTTTGGCTCCCAAGGAACGGGAGTCATTAATACGGCTTTGATATAGCCTTTACCTCTGCGGTCTATCACTTTTGTTAATTCAGGAGCATAATAACCTCCTTCACCTAATAAAGTATGGCAACCCATACAGTTGTTAGAATCCCAAAGATTCTTTCCTCGTACAACAGCTTCAGTAATATTTTCGCTGTTGGTTTGATCGACATCCTTTGATAAAGAAAAAATGGTTAATCCTATAAAAGCTAGAAAAGTAACCAATGTCCCCCCAAGAAAGAAAGCCCTTGCTTGTTTTTTAGATAACATATTGTAAGTAATTTAGTTAGTTAATAAAAGACTATTTTATCTTTTATACAAATTACGCTGATTTAATTTATACAAAAGATGATAAATATCATGTTTTGGAATTGCTTTATCTTTTAAGCCAACATTGGCTCTTTTTCTAAATCTGCTTTTTTAGAATTCTCAAAATGATAATACCTAAGTTGATGTTCTTGCTGTCTAGGTGAACTAAAACTAGAAACACGTTTTAAATAACCAATCACTCTTGTAGCGTGGTCAACATCTTGTGAGCCACAACTAGAACAATGATATTCGGTACTTTTATCAATATGTTCACACTCATTACAAATGGTAATTTTAATATTAAAGCAAAAATAATTACACCCTGCTTTTGCTGTAGCATGTATGAGTTTAATAAACCCTTCTTTATTTGGAGCATCCTCTAAATTAAGGTGTAGTGCAGAGCCTCCATCTAAATATTTAATAATTTCATCGCCATGTAAAATAATTTTATCGAGGGTATTTGTTTGTTCATCTTCTACTTTATAGAAATACGAATTGTAACAATCTCTCGGAACTTTAAATCCATCAGCTCTATCCCATTTAGCATTTTTAACTCCTAAATTTTCTGCAGGTACAAACTCCGTGTTAAACATATATCCATATTCCCTTTTAGCGATTTTATTTTCGTCATAAATCACTTTCAAATACGAGTTCACAAATGCTTTGTACTCGTCATTATTGCTCACTTCGATACCTTTGCTCTCAGCAGCTTCAACCATTCCGTTAATCCCGATGGTCAAAAATTGTTTATCTAAAGCTATGAATCCTGCTTGATATACAGGTAACAATCCTGCGGCTTCATACTCTTCAATTAGCTTTCTATATGCCACCTGATATTTATGAATTTTTTGAACTTTCTCTTTTATATTAGCGCCTTGCTGCACCAAACGATTCATATTCAAAGTAATCACATTGATAGACCCCGTAGCAACTCCACCGGCACCTAATGAATAGCTAAATGTGTTGTCGCTAATCTCACTTCTAAGACGACAGCAGGATGCCAAGCTATCTGCATTTTCTGATTGATAGATAAAGAAAGAGTTTCCTTCACTCAATTCTTCTGCCAACATTTCTGTAAATTCAGTATCAACAGGTTTTCCTTCTTTTACCAACATTGCAGCTGTAACAACGGGAAAAGTTAAAATAGCTTTGGTACGCTCTTCATTAAACCATTTCATAAAAAAGGTTTGCAATCTTTTTAAGCTTTCCCAAGATGGCTTTGACATATCAGGATAGACAAAATCCTCGAACATACTGTTAAAATAATCTACATCATATAAAGATATATTCCAAAAAACAGACTGATATCCTCTTGCTGCTGCTGGTTGATTTATGGCATACACAACGTGTTGTAAATGGTTTTCAATTGTTTTTTTATTTGTTTCTAGATAATCCGCACCATAATCTATTGTTGCAAAATGATCGAAATACATCAAGAATTCTACGGTTGCTAAGGCACCTGCAAATTGTGAACTAATTGCAAAAACAAGATTTACAAACTCCCCACAATAACTTTCTAAATGTTTTGGAGCTCTAGATTCACCCCCCACTTTCGTCAATCCATCAAACAGAAAAGGATACATACTTATCGATACGCAATATGGTTTGAGTGATGTTTCGTCATGAACATATATTTCATGCGACTCAATTTGTCGGACATATTCATTTGCTAAATCTTGACCAAATAGACTTTCAATCTTCCTCTTTATAAGCGCTCTATTTACTTGAATATTGATGTCTTTGTTTAGCTCAGCCTCCATAGTTGCAATATTTTTTGAGGTTACATTAGCATTGGAATCAACTTTCGATCCATCTGCTGCATTTGATGAGTTAATGTAATTGTCAATAAAATCAATTTTTTTGGTCACTTGGTTTTCGGTAAGGCGTATCATATTTTTTAATTTTTTATGAATAGATGATTTAGAGTTTTATTAGTTGATACTTCTTTAAATTCCTGATTTGTGGTTATTGCATCTAAGCCTCCATAATCTTGCAACCACTTACCGGTTTTAATAAAAGTTAGCTCTGATAACAGCTCTTTTGAAACTGATTCTTTACCAGTATATAAACAGGTTTTAAAGTTTTTTTCTTTTGCTGATTTCAAAAATAATATCAATTCTTTTTCATGCCATTCGCCTCCCATAAATAACACGCATGAAGCAAAGTTTTGATATTGATTTAATAATTTGTCAAAGTTTTTATTAGTGAGCAATTCTCCGTTTTCTTCTTTCCAAAGAAAAGGAGAGTGGCACCCATCGCAATGAATTTTACATCCCGATATCGAAAAACACAAGCTGATTTCTCCGGGCACCTCTTGCAGAGCAATTTGAAAATCGTAAAAAAACATTTGACATTTTTATTAAAAGACTAAATAGTCGCATATAAATGTAGAAAAGAAATCTATCGATTTAATAGGGTGAAAAAAGAGTTATGAAATGGTTATCAACAAGAAGTAAAAAAGGACAAAATTTGAAATATCAAATTTTGTCCTTTTTTAAATTTACATCATTGCAATTCGATAAAATCGAGAAAGCAATCTGTTTATATTAATTACTTATAACTGCCCCGAAAGCCACTTATAAATATCGTTTCCATTTGCTAATAGCAATAGTGCCATCAACAAAACAAAACCAGTTATTTGTGCATATTCTAAAAATTTATCACTTGGTTTTTTACCTGTAACCATTTCCCAAAGGGTAAAGACTACATGCCCCCCATCTAATGCCGGAATTGGCAACAAATTCATAAATCCAAGCATGATAGACAAGAAAGCTGTAATGCCCCAAAAGGCTTGCCAGCTCCATTCTGATGGAAAAATATTTCCTATTGCAATAAACCCACCAACACTAGTTGCTCCTTTAGCAGTAAACACATATTTAAATTGTGTGATATAATCTTTTAAGGTCCAGTAAGCTTTGTCAAAACCAGCCGGAATACTTTCTGAAAAGGTATAGCTTTTATGTGAAATAATAATTGATTCGGCAGCAGTGATATTTTGTGCTACTCCGATTTTATTGTTTTCGTTTGGTGTTATGTTAATTGATTTTGTTGTGCCATTTCTTAAAATGTCTATCTGCAACTCTCCATCATGATTATTAACTTCATTTGTAAAATCATTCCAATAAGTAATTTCATTTCCGTTAACTGAAATTACTTTATCTCCTTCTTCAAATCCAGCCTTTATCGCTGGCATATCCTCAGCTACTACGTCAATTATTGACTTAGTTCTTGGTGTAAATGGTCTCATAACTCCTTGTTCCCACATTACTTCTCCTATTGTTCTGGGAATATTAATCGTTTCCTGAGAGCCGTCAAGGTGTTTAACATCTACTGTAGAAACATCACGTAAAAATAAATTTTTGTTTATTGCCAATACATCTTTTGGAACTTCATTATTAATTTTTAAAATTAAATCTCCATCTTTAAAGCCATATTCTTTAAAAATAGCATTAACAGCAAATCCGTTTTTTACATCTTCAGGTTTCACATTGTCTTCTCCCCATACATCGAGTACCATCATATAGATTAAAAAACCTAAAACAAAGTTTACAATAACTCCACCCAACATAATAATCAATCTTTGCCATGCGGGTTTAGAACGAAACTCC
>JAQRMW010000148.1 GCA_028599075.1 Urechidicola sp.
AAGTGTGTACTTTTGTTCATATATCTGTTTTTGTTGTGAAAATTAAGATATATAAAAAAGAGGGAAATCCAACCATGGAAATCCCTCTTTTAAAAATGTTTATCGGACACTAATGTTAAAAAAATAGTTATTGCTTCTTTATTAATTTTTCGAGTGCATTGATGTGTTTTGTAAATTCTAATTTTCCCAACTTAGAAATGCTGTATTTAGTATTTGGTTTACGGCCAATAAATTGTTTTTCAATAGTAATGTATGTTGCTTTTTCTAGAGATTTTAAATGGCTTGCCAAATTGCCGTCCGTTATACCAAGGAGTTCTTTTAGTGTGCTAAAATCAATAGATTCATTTACCACTAAAGCTGACATAATCCCTAATCTGACTCTATGGTCAAAAGCTTTATTTATATTTTGTAAAATATTTTTCAATTTACTTTTTGTCGTATTTCAAATACATAACTGTACCGTAAACAATATGTAAAACTCCAAATCCAAAAGCCCAAAAATACAAGCCATATCCGATATATTGTGTTGCAACAAGACCTAAAATAATATTTGTAATTCCTAAATATTGTATATCTCCAATTGTATACTTACTTGCGTTAACACAAGCAAGTCCATAAAAAATTAAAGTAAAAGGAGCTATTAAACCTATTAATCCAGAGTTAAGAACAATTAAACATAATATACCTCCAGTAACTAGCGGAATTAAAAAATTAATTAGTAATCTCTTTGATGTTTGATTCCAGAATTTATCTCCATTTTTTGCAGCTTTTCTATATGATAAAATGATTCCAGTTGTGATAGATAAAATTATAACGATCATAGCAATAACAATTAATTGCAATTCTATGTATGAATATCGATTGGTAGAAAGATCAAAATTGATAAGTATTTTTCTTGCAAAATATGCACCAATAAGAGCATATATACCAGCTAATATCCCAGATAACCCACTCAATGAAATAAAACGCGATGAACGATTCATCATATTTTTAATTTCTGATATGTCTTTTAAATAATTTTCTTCACTCATAATAAAAGTACTTTGAAATACAAAGTTAATATAATTATTTTGTTAGGCAAATAAAATTTTACATTTGTTTTATGAATCCAGTTGAAAACTATTTCTTAAATCAAAAAGAACCATATCAATCTTTAATGCTTTATATAAGAGGCGTAATTAAAAGAACTTTGCCAACTATAGAAGAGAAGTATAGTTATGGTATTCCTTTTTATCATTTAGAAAAGAAACCTTTGATATATTTAAATGTATTAAAAGGAACTGATTTTTTAGATATTGCTTTTGTACAAGGAATTAAATTACAAGAGGAGTTTCCAGAATTAAAAGATTATAAAAACAGAAAAAATGTTCGCTCTATACAAGTAAAAAATATGGAAGACTTTGATGAATTACAATTTGTAGTACTATTAAATGCAGCTGGAGAGCTTTCTTTAAAAAGTAAAAGTACTTGGAATCCATAGCAGTCATTCTGAGTGGAACGAAAGAATCTGTTTATACTCTCTAAATGATAATGAGATTGCCACACTTTAGCCTGTCTTGAGCGACAGTCGAAAGGTTAGCGATGACAAAAAATTACAATTTATTTACCGTTTTTCGAATCGCTACCAAATTAGTTAGTAAATTTTCTAAATGTGCAAGGTCTAACATATTGGCGCCATCACTTTTTGCATTGGCAGGGTCAAAATGAGTTTCAATAAACAAACCATCAACGTTATTTACAACACCTGCACGCGCAATGGTTTCAATCATATCTGGGCGACCACCAGTGACACCACTACTTTGATTAGGTTGTTGCAATGAATGTGTAACATCTAATATTACAGGAGCAAAAGCACGCATTTCAGGAATCCCTCTAAAATCAACAATCATATCTTGATACCCAAACATAGTACCTCTGTCGGTAATCCACGCTTTTTCGCTACCACTATCTTTCACTTTTTGTACAGCATGTTGCATAGCTGATGGACTCATAAATTGCCCTTTTTTAAGATTCACAACTTTACCCGTATTTGCAGCTGCAACCACTAAGTCGGTTTGGCGAACTAAGAACGCAGGAATTTGCAACACATCAACATACTCAGCTGCTTTAATTGCATCAGAAACTTCATGGATATCTGTAACAGTTGGTACATTAAAGGTTTCAGAAACTTTGCGTAAAATTTTTAAGGCTTTTTCATCACCAATTCCGGTAAAACTATCAATCCGACTTCGATTAGCTTTTTTAAAACTTCCTTTAAATACATACGGAATTTTTAAAGTATCAGTAATTGAAATTACCTTTTCTGCAATTCGCATTGCCATATCTTCACTTTCAATTGCGCAAGGACCTGCCAATAAAAAAAAGTTGTTGGCATCTGTGTGTTTTATGTTCGGAATTAGGTTTAAATCCATTTGTTAAATTTTTAGCAAAAATACGAATTAAATAGTTGAGTAGAGCCAATTCATTTTGTATTACTCTTTTGTAATTTTTACTCTTATACCTTCAGAATGGCTACTAAATTCAGGTGAATACATACTCTGTATTGTTGTAATTCCATTACTAAAAACTCCTATATTGTTGACTCTTAAATCATATTCAAAAACATAAACTCCTTTTGGTAAGCGATCAAAAAAGAAGTTAGTACTTGCATCTTTTGTGCTTTCATAATATCCTAATCCATCTTGATATTTGTATTCAGACATAACATTAATTGGCTCAAAACCAGATGCTCTCATGTCTTTCACATGTATAAATTCCATTGTCCTATCTGTTTTTATTTCAATTCTAACTCTAATCAAATCACCTAATTTAAGTTTGGTGTTTGATAATACTTCGGATAATACTTCACCTTTATCAGTATTTTTTTTAAGAAATAATTTCTTAGAAATTTTTAAGGGTGTTATAGCTGGAGTATTTTTATCTAAATCTTCAAAATATTGCCAATACAAAGCACCCCAGGCAATTCCTTTAGATTTTTTTTCTAAGGCAACAGTAGCCATTTCAGAAATGATTTCATTTTGGTAGAATGAAGTTTTAAAATAACCAGTTCCAGCCTCAATTTTTGTTTCTTCTAATTCTAAAGGGTTGATGTTTTTATTGCCTATTTTTATTTCTATAAAATCAGTAACCTCTAGCCAATCAGTTCCTTTTAAGAGTAAAGCATAGACTGCATCTGTAGTTGCTTTTGTTGTTTTCCATCTATTTGTTTGCTTGTTTTTTAGCAACCACATTTTTAAATTATCAATAGTTTCTGTATCATTTTCAATTTCTGAAAATACCTCAATCATTAATGATTGTGTTTCAACAGGAGATTGATACCAATAATAACCTGCAGTATTTTCTTTCCAATACATCCCAAATTCTTCACTAATAATACTGTTTTCTTTTAGTGAGTTTAGAATTTTGTTAACGATGTTTACAGCTCCTTTTCTGTGTTGAATTATTGCAATTAACCCTTTAGAGTACAGATTGAATTCTTTCCAAAATTGTTCAGATTGATTTGTATAATAGTCTGTGGCATTTTGGACTGCATCATCAATTATTATATCATCATAAAAACTTCTCATATATAAATATTGTAGTTGAAAATGGCTGATATTTTTTTTAGCTAAAAATTCTTTTTGACTTTTTAAACCAATGGAGTCGTTTTTTGAGTTGTGCTTTATTTCAATTGATTCTTTAATTAAATCATTATAGTCTTCTAAAAATTTATTATCTAAATAATGTACTGATTTTGTAAGGATTTCTTTAAAATTCTCATTATTTACACCTAATTTATTCAAGTGTCCAAAACCAGTTGCAATATGTTGAGTAATATATCTATTAGGATAATCACTTCCATTAAACCAAGGAAAACCACCATTAGAAAATTGCATTTGTCGTAATTTTCTAATCGTGTTGTCTGCTTCATATTCCATTTTATTTAAATCAAATAACAATGCAATTCGTTTTTTTTGTTCTGTTTCAGATTGCGCATCACGTAACCAAGGTGTCTCTTGGATGATTAATGATTTTAACTCTTGATTCTTTTCTAAATTACTTAATAATGCGTCTGTTGATTTCCATTGATTAAATACTTTTTGAATTCTTGGGTTTGAATTTGCAATATGTGTAGCTAATGAGTTTGCAAAATATCGGGCAAAGGTTTGTTCTGCACATTCGTATGGGTATTCCATTAAATAGGGCAGTGCTTGGATTGCATACCATGCTGGATTTGATGTAATTTCTAAAGTAAGTTTATGATTACTACGAGTTGATGAAGTTGTGTTTTGCAACTTATCTAAAGTAAATGTTTTAGTTTCATTGCTTTTAATCCACATTGGTAAAGTCTCGGTAACTAACATTCTATTTGATAAAACAGGAAGTACATTTTGTTCGCCATCAGAGAAATCTCCTGCTTTTGCGATAATTTGATATTGAAGCGCTTGTATTTTGTTTTTAGGAATTGTTAAAGCCCAACTTACATTGGTATTTCCTTTTGCATCAATGCTAAATGATTTTCGTCTAGAAATATTTCCTAATAAACTATCAACTTCTTTTCCTGTAATTGCATCGGTTAATTGTAATTGCACAACTCCATCAAGATTGTTTTTTGTTAGGTTTGATATTTTACTAGAAAAAATAATTTCATCTCCTTCTCTTAAAAAACGAGGAGGGTTTGGTAAGACCATCAATTCTTTTTGGGTAACTGAAGAAAGAGTTTTTATACCAATTTTTACATCTTTAGTATGTGCGAAAAGCTGAAGTTTCCAACGGGTTAAAGCTTCAGGAACAGTAAAATCAAAACTAACATTACCCTTTTTGTCAGTTCTTAAATGTGGATAGAAGAATGCAGTTTCTTGCAAGTTTTTTCTTACTTGAATCTTTGATAATTCTTTATCTAATTTTGCTTGCCCTTTTTTTGTAGTAATTTCAATGACGCCATTTGATGCTCTAATACCATATAGAGCTGCCGCAGCTGTACCTTTTAAAATGTTTATGCTAGTTACTTCATCACCAGATATGTTAAAGCTTTCAACAGGTACACCATCAACAACATAGAGAGGTTGATTATTACCAGTAATAGAACTTGCACCTCTTAGAACCACTCTAGAAGAACCACCAACAACACCAGAACTAGCTGTGACTTGCACACCAGAAATACGACCTGCTAATATTTGTCCCATGTCACTATCTTCAGAAACCTGTTCATAATTAATGGCTGTAACAGCATAAGTAGAACTTCTTTTTTCAACGCTACGACCAAAACCAGTAACAATAACTTCAGACAAAGCCTCGCTTTCAGGGGTCATCATAACGTCAATGATATTGTTATTGGAAACTTTTGTTTCAGCTGTAACCATCCCAATAAAGCTAAACTGGAGAACTTCTCCTTTGTTAATTTCCAAAGCATAATTCCCGTCAAAATCAGTTTCAGTACCAGTAGTTGTCCCTTTAACAATTACAGAAACACCGGGTAAAGGACCAGATTCATCAGATATGTTTCCATATACATAACCTTTCTTTTTAGTTAAATCTTTACTAGAAGCAATTGTTGGGCTTAACTTTATTCTCGCAATTTTATTGAGATATTGATTGTTTACCCATCTATTGTTATTAAAGGTAAAACCAAACCAATCTAGCGCATCGTACTTTTGAGAATAATAAGTAGAATAGTTAAAATATTGATTTTTAATTGTAAAATTTTTGGTTCCAAAACTTTTGTTACCAGAACTAACCCTGTATGAAGAGTATTGAAATTTGTAATCTGACTCAAAAGACCAATCATGCTTTTTAAATTCATCTAAGGATGCATCATACATTGATGCTAACATCTCTGCTGCAAAGCTATTTTTAGCATCATCTTTAATTTTAAAACTCCACGTTTGTTTACTCCCGGGTTGTAACTTATCTCGATATGTTAATGTTTCAATTGATAAATTATCAGATGGATAGGGCACAATAATATTCACTTGGCCTGATTTAAATGAATTGTAATTTACGTAGTGATATTTAATTGAAAACCCACCTATATCACCTTTAGTTACAGGAATTTTTATGGTTTTAATTTCGTTATTTAAATGAATAATAGATGTTTTTTTGATTTTATAGTCTTTTTCAACAGTCAACGTTATGGTGATATCTTTTGATGCTGAGCCAATTTGTAATATGACTACATCATTAGGTTGATAAGTATTTTTATTGGTATTAATATAAAATAATTTATTGTCACTAATTTTATTTTCTGATGAACTAAAGACCTCGAACCGTTGTTCGTCTTTAACCAATTGACTGAATTTATCTTTACATTGAACCACAATAATATATTTTCCAGAATTCCAATTTTTGATATTCTTTAAAGCATGAGTTTTAGATTTATCAGTATCAAATGTAGATTCATAAACAAGCATTCCTTTTTTCCATTGTTTAATATCATTCTCATTTTTAGTGTATGGGTCATGTGGAAATAAGTATTTAAATTTATTTTCAGTAAACCCTTGAAATTCAGGAGTATCCCAAGGGCGATTACGTTTAGGGTTATTAGGTGGTTTTAGTTTATAAATTTTAACGGTTCCTTTTGTTGCTACAAATTCATTATTTAAATTGTTAGTAGTAATATCAAATGAATTTTCAGAGTTAGTTTTATCTATTTTCGAACCTATAATAATATTTGCTGTTAAACTGTGATATCCTACTTTTACTGTGGTTTCTGTACTTCTAGTTTCTCCATTAATGTCAGTAACATCGGCATAAACTTGGTAGTTAAATGTTGGTTGTTCATCTTTCGAAATATTTAAATCTGGAATTGCCTCAAAAATTATTTCATAATTACCACCTGCATCAGTCATTGTTTCTCCATGTGTAACTTCTAATGATTCTGACCGCATATAATCATGAGTATTCCAATAATACCAGCTTGGAAAATTAGCAGTACGAACTACACGATAAGAAACCTTAGCATCCGTAATATTACTGCCTGCAAAAGCAGTTGCATTACCAAATACTATAATACTATCATTTAATTTATAGGTTTCGGTTATTGGTTTGAAATTAGTTTCAAATTTAGGACGCTTGTATTCTTCAACAGAAATGGAGAATTCAGAATCATATGAGAATTCATAGTCTATGTCATCGTCATCATAAAATTTACTGTCATATTCGTAACTTTCATCAACATAAATAGTGTATTCTCCTGTTAATCCACCAGTGGGCAAAATAAATTCTCCAGAAACAGAACCAAATTCGTTTAATTTTAAATCGAGTAATTTTACTTCATCACCATTGGGGTCTTCTAGTAAAACCTCAATATATTCATCAGTAAATAAAGTAGTCTTTTCATTAATTTTTTTTAGGGCAATGACTTTAAAATGTACAGTCTGCCCAGGGCGATAGATACTCCTATCAGTAAAAATAAAAGGTTTTATTTCATAGTAAATATAATCATCTTCATTATAGTCATAATCCTTTCTGTTATAAAAATAGAAATTACCAAAGGTTGCGGTTTCACTGTTATAGTTAACTGTAGCAACAACATTGTCGTATGATTTTTTGCTTTTGAAAGTGAATTGACCATATTGGTCTGTGATAAAATTTTTGTTTAGAAGGTTATCGTTTGTATATCTTGGATTATTCTTTAAATTTACTTTTGCCCCTTTAATTGGTTTCCCAGTATTCCTGTCAACAACTTGATAACTATAGGTGCCATCATGATTATTTTCAATCAATACCAAATCTGTAACTTGAATAAAACTATAGGCTAAAGATTTTTCAATGTTTATTATATGATTTTGTGGTGTGGCCATAATAAAGTATTCGCCACTACTTAATCTTGGTAGGATAACTTCGGTAGTATGTTTGCGAAAATCTTTTTCATCTCTTAAAGCCGAATTCCATTTTTTACTTGGTTTAAGATTGTTGATATAAGCTATACGAGTTGAATCATCATTTATTTTTTGCATTTCATAGCGTTCTTTTCTTGAAATCTTAAATGCAGTGAAATATAAATTTTTAGTATTACTATAATTTATGAGAAGGCGTGCTGGGGTATTGGTTGGTATAAATTTTTCTGTTGTAATTTTCACTGTTGGTTGAAGAATGCCATTTTTCAAGGCTTCACATTTTAAAGCGCCGTTTGATTCGGGAAACCTAGTTATTGCTTGATTGCAAACATTTAACACATCATTATACCTATACTGATAGGTTAGACTCTTATTCTTTTTATACTTCTCTGCCTGCTTATTAAATAACATTGCAATTTCATAATCAATTTCAGTAGATATTTTATGGTTCTTATATGTTTCTTTAAGCTCTATTAATGTATTAAGGTAAATACTGTCCTTATTTTTGACAAGAGCATTCTTATGTACAAATTTTAACCTCTTAATAGTAAGATCTATTAAGGCAGCCGGATTTTTGTCTTTTTGATGAAATGCGGTAATATCTTTATAAAGCTTTAGAGTTTGTAATAGCTGAGAAACACTGTCTTTTGACACTATATCTGTAGAGGTAAATAGACTATTAGGGCCAAGTAATTTAGGCTCTACAATTTCGAATTTGTATGAAGGACTTGGTAAATCCCCCTCGTTATTCTCATAAAAATTTAATGCATTATGCACTATGAAATCAAATAATGTAGGTCTAAATTCTTTTGAGTCATAGTACAATTCAAGAATTTCATCATAAACAGTTAAATCAATTTTTTGTAACTCTAAACTATTTTCTAATGAGTTTTGATAATGTTCACTAATTTCAAAAAATAGCGTTTCTAAATCCCATGTTCTAAAATCTACAGAATCAATTTTTATATCAGTTTTTGTACGTTGATATATTTTCCACCTCTCTTGTTGATAATATTGCCAATAGATATCTGCTAGAATATATTCAAGTATATTTTTTGTAGGAAATGAACTTTGTGATATTTCTTCTTTCATGTCATTTACTATTGTTAGCTGAGATTCATCAATCAGGCTTAAAGAAAATTTTGACTTATAAATTAGAGTCTTGATAATTTGTGAGCTATTATTGTCATTTTTTGCCTTAAGGTAAATTTTTTTAACTTCTAATAATGCTGATTTGGGTAGAGATGCTAATTCAAATTTATGCACTTTTTCCCAACTAGTTTTATAATTAGAAGTTGTGCTTTGTGCATTTGATAGTTGAGTAAAAAGAGTCAAAACGATAAATAACTGTAATATATTTTTCATAATTTATTAGTTTAGTAGAGTAAAAGTATCATAACCTTTTTTAATTTTTAATATAAATGAGTGAACAGGTCGTTTGGATGAGGGAAGGAGATTGTAACACGGTTTTAAAAATACCTTGGTGATTTTAATTTACTCGTATTTGAAATATTAAAGTCGAATAGTAAAATAATTTCGTGCGAACCTGAACTGTAATTCCCTAGATTTGATGTGGTGTAATCATAGGCATATCCAATTCTAAAATTTCGTGCAACTCTAAAATTAATCAATCCGCTAATAGCATCGTCAATTCGATAAGCAACACCTAACTCAACTTTCTCTCGATACAAAACATTGGCAGTGATATCTAATGAAATTGGAGCACCGCTAACTGCTTTCGCCATAAATGCGGGTTTTAATTTAAATTGTTTATTGAGTTCAAAAACATAGCCTGCGGTTAAAAACCAATGCATTTCTTCAACACTTTGATATTGTCCATTAGCTTCTTCTAAATGCTGTGATTTTAGTAAGTTAGGAACTGAAAGCCCTACATAATAATTGTTGGTATTGTAATAAATTCCGGCTCCAATATTAAAAAATGTTTTATGAATATTTTGAAATGCAAATCCAAAATCACTCGGGTCTTCTAACTCAAACCCTGTAAAATCAACATCAAGTGAGCTGATTCCAGCTTTTAATCCAAAAGACAAAGTTTTATTATTTTTTAAATTTAGTTTATAAGCAAAATCACCATAAAAATTATTCTCTTTTATAACATCACCTACATTATCATTTGTAAAAGAAAAACCAACTTCTATTTTATTGTTAATAGGTATATGTAAAAACAAGTTGCTTGTTTTAGGAGCGCCAACAACTCCTACCCATTGGTTTCTATGTAGTAACCCTATATTCAATATACCAACATCACTTGTCGTATAAGCAGGGTTAATCACACTCATATTATACATGTATTGGGTGTACTGCGGATCTTGTTGTGCCAACATCACAAAAGAAAAAAAACTAAAAAGAAAGCTGAACTTAATCGTATTCAAGATTCATTATTTTCAATAAAGATAAATCCTTTTTTTAAAAGATTACTTACTTTTGAGATAATTAAAGAATAGTTAAATGAACATACATTTTATAGCAATTGGTGGTAGTGCAATGCATAACCTTGCTATTGCATTACACAAAAAAGGAGATATTATTACTGGCAGTGACGATGCTATATTTGAACCTTCAAAATCTCGATTAGACCGCTACGGGTTGTTGCCATCAGCAATGGGTTGGTTTTCAGAAAAAATCACTTCGAAATTAGATGCTGTTATTTTAGGGATGCATGCCAAAGCTGATAATCCTGAGTTGTTAAAAGCGCAAGAACTGGGAATTGAAATATTTTCATATCCAGAATTCTTATACGAACAATCAAAATTAAAAACTCGAGTAGTAATTGGTGGCTCACATGGAAAAACCACAATTACATCGATGATTTTACATGTATTGCATTATCATGATATGGAAGTTGATTATATGGTGGGCGCTCAGTTAGAGGGTTTTGATACCATGGTGCACTTGACAAAAGATAATGAACTTATGATTTTAGAGGGCGATGAATATTTATCATCACCCATTGATAGAAGACCTAAATTTCATTTATACAAACCAAACATAGCTTTGATAAGTGGTATTGCTTGGGATCATATCAATGTATTTCCAACTTTTGAAAACTATGTTGAGCAATTTAAATTATTTGTTGATTCATTGACCAATGGTGGAATAATGGTTTATAATGAGGAAGATAAAGAAGTGAAGAAAATTGTTGAAGAAAGCGAAGCCCCTATTAAAAGTTATGCTTATCAAACACCAAATTACACGATTACAAACGGCACTACTTTTATTGATACGCCTAACGGTAATTTACCTTTAGAATTTTTTGGAGCTCACAACTTACAGAATATGGCTGGGGCAAAGTGGATTTGCCAACATATTGGTGTTGATGAAGAAGATTTTTATGAGGCCATTGCATCTTTTAAAGGAGCTAGTAAACGCCTAGAAAAAATTGCTCAAAGTGATAGCACTGTTGTGTTTAAAGATTTTGCACATTCACCATCAAAAGTTAAAGCGACAACAGATGCTGTGAAAAATCAGTATAATGAAAGAACGGTATTGGCTTGTTTAGAATTGCATACCTATAGCAGTTTAAATGCTGAGTTTTTGCAAGAATATGTAAGGGCATTAGATGCTGCAGATGTGGCGGTAGTATTTTACTCGCCTCATGCAGTTGAAATTAAAAAGTTAGAAATGGTTTCGGCACAACAAATTAAGGATGCTTTTAAACGAGATGATTTAATTGTTTATACCAACCCTAAAGAGTTTGAGGAGTTTTTATTTTCACAGGATTTAAAAGAGACAGCTTTGTTGTTGATGAGCTCAGGTAATTATGGTGGATTAGATTTTGATGAGGTTGGAGGTTTAATCAATAACTAATTTTATTATTCAATTGTCATTTCGAACGTATGTGAGAAATCTCATAATTAAGATTCTTCGACAGGCTCAGAATGACATTACATTTTTTTATTGAATTTGATTTATGTGTTTTTCTTCAATTGCAGTAATTATTAATGAAAGATTAACATTTGGATTTGTTCAATGATACTAAATTTATAGTTGAATAAAATTAAGTTGTTTCATACATAAGTTCTCGATACAATTTTTTTCAAAAATCACTCGAACTGACGATTGCCATTAATAATAGTCAATGCGTTTACTTTTCCTTTTTCCTTCCAATAAATCGAATCACACTAGCCAAACCATTGTGAAATTCTCCTTCTTGTAACTCTGTTTCAATTTCGATTAATTCTACGATATCAAAGTCAATAAAATCTTCTTGAATCATTTGTGTGGTAAACAGCATATCAATATTTGGTGGGCCGCCAATAGCAGGATTTTTTTGTCTCAGCGCAAAGTTATTTTTGCTAAATCCTTTTAAGATAATATAACCATTGGGCTTTACTAGGGCAGCAAGTTTTTGATGCAACTCTTTTCTTTGATTTGGAGCGAAATGAGCATAAATCAAAACCAGTGCATCAAAACTACTTTCTTTATAATTGAGTGTATCTAATTCTCCAACTTGGTAATCAATTACTACATTTTCTGATTGCGCTAATTCTAAGGCTTTCTTTTTACCCATATCGCTATAATCAAAAGCTGAAACGTTTAATCCTTTCTTAGCAGCATACACAGCATTTCTGCCTTCACCCTCAGCAGGGAATAATATATTGCCCGATAAGTTGAGATTGTCTAAAGTTTCTTTTAAAAAGTCATTGGGTGTTGTGCCATAGGCAAACTCCTTTTGTTGGTATCTAGAATTCCAATATTCTTTCATTAATTGATGTGATTACTTTTGATGTGTGATTATTGACACTAATTATTATCGCAAAATCTTTTCAGTTTTACGTCCTTTAGCTAATTCATCTTAGCTTATCTAAATATCTTGTCTGCCTTGTTAATTGGGTTTCTATTTCTTCTATTCTATAACCACGTATCACTCCTTTAATGAGTGGTGCATTTGGATTTAATGTTGCTTTTTGAAAAAATGTTGTAAATGTTACTTTATCATTGATGAGTTGTTGGAGCTCATTTTCATCAAAACCAGTTAACCATTCAATCACTTGATGCACCTCATCTACGGTTCTTCCTTTCTTTTCTACTTTTGTAATATAGTGCGGATAAATAGAAGAGAATGTCATTTTGGCTATACGTTCATCGTGCTCGGGTGTTGTTTTCATATTTTGAGTTTATTATTTGTCCTTTTGATGGTAAATGATATTGAATTATAATTGGTGCTGCGGTGTAGTTATTAGTTATTCATAATGCTGAATGTAATATCAATATTTGTAAACTTTTCAATTTTTGTAATTCCAACAAAAAAGCCTTTCTTTACTTCAAGAGATTTTTTATAGTATTTATCAAAGTTGACCAAATTAAATCTTTTTTTAGGAAAGCCAAACACATGCCCCAAAAACTCAATTTCTTCAAAATATTCATCTGAATATAAATATTTCATTCGTTCGAAGAATAGTGTTGGAGTTTCTGCTTCATTCTCTAATAACATAATAATTCCAATTTTTCGCTGAAAGTAAAATACAGGTAAATCATTTTCATTGTATCTGGCAAATTTTCTTATTAAATCAAACTCAGATTCAAACCCAGTTTGTTTTTGTCTGTTTAATTCCTCAAAATAAAGTTTATATAAACCTCGTTTAAATGAACGACATAATGTTTTTTGGAATTCACTGTTAAATCTAAAAGATGTCTTAAACTCAACTTTATACTTTCCTTTTTTTTCTTTTATATCAAAAAATCTCGATTTAAATTTACCAACTTGTTTTTTTGGTTTTGTAGATAATAATATTCGTTTCCTTGTAATATTAAATGCTTCTTTTAAAGCCTCTTCAATTGAGTATTTTTCTTCTTGTTTATTTCCAAAATACTCATTGCATTTATCACATACATTTGGATTGAAATTTTCTCCTCCCAACGACTTTGGAATAGTATGTGCTTTTTTATCAAAAGTCACTTCACTTTCGGAATTTAAACACCAAAGACATTTTTTCATTTTTTAGTTAATTGTGGTACAGTGGTTTGTGTATGATTAGTTGTGAGAAATCAGCACTGATTATCAGCTGTGAAACAAATGTAATTAATTCAAGTGAATTTCCGTTTAGGAAATTCCGCAAGCAATTAATTATAAACATTGTTGCCAATAGTTATTTTATTTTTCGTCCTTTAATTCCACTCGCACAACCGTAAAAATATTCCACATACTCTACTTCAAAATTAGTGCGTTTAAAAATTTGATGAGCATTTCTTGAATTTCCAAATTCTTCGGTATAAACACCTAACATTCTATAAGTTTCAGCTCTTCCAAGAAAAACTCTTCCGAGAATTGGAATTATACTTTTCAGATAAAACATATAAAATGGTTTCAAAAAGTTATTGTTTGGAACGGAAACATCTATAAGTGAAAATTTTCCATTTGGTTTTAGAATTCGTTCAATTTCATTTGCTAACTTATTAAGTTGTTCGTTGTTGAAAGTTTTAAGTCCAAACCCTGAAATTACAAAGTCGGCTGTCTCATTTTTTATTGAGTTTTCAAAAACATTCTCTTTAAGAATTTCAATTGTAGAATTGTTAAATTTCGTTTTATATTTTTCTGCTCGTTTAATCATTTCGGATGAAAAGTCAAGCCCGACAAGTTTTGAGTTACTATCACTTTTCTTTAAAATGTGTTTCCAACATTCTCCCATTCCAGTCATTAAATCAACAACTGTTGCTCCCTTATCAATTCCGACTTCCTCAACTGATTGTCGTCTCCACCTTTCGCTAAATCCAAATGAGGTTATGTAATTCATACTTGAATATGAACTGCTCATTTTGTCAAATAGTTTTTCAACAAAATTTGGTTCGTATATTTCTTTCATCTGTAGGCTTAGTCATAATTAGTGACAACTTGTTATATCATTCTATTTTGTGATTTAATTCTTCTTCCAAAAATACGGAGTTAGTAAAATCAACACGGTAAATAATTCTAAACGTCCTATCAACATTAAAAAGGAACAAAACCATTTTGCACTACCTGATAAGTCAGCGTAATTATCTACAGGGCTTAAACTACCTATGGCAGGACCAATATTGCCGAGAGAAGATGCTGCTGCACCCAACGCCGACATAAAATCTAATCCTAAAAAAGTGAGTATTATGGAGCTTAAAATAAAGATAAGCATATACAAAACAAAAAAGGAAAGGATGTTAAATACAATACTTTGGTGTACTGCTTTTCCTCCATAACGTACAGGTATAATTGCACTTGGGTGTAATAATTTTTTTAATTCTAGGATACTACTTTTTATCATAACTATGTGGCGTACCACTTTTACACCCCCAGAAGTAGAACCTGCAGAGCCTCCAATAAAAAACAAGGCAAATATAATCATGGTTGCAAAGGAATTCCACATAGTAAAATCGGCACTTACAAAACCAGTAGTCGTAATTATTGCAATTACCTGGAATGAAGCATGCCTAAAAGCACTTTCTGTTGCACCCCAAGGCATAGGGTGATTGACACTTGTTTGCAAGTTTGGATCTTGAAAATTTACAATTAATAATGTGATTGTAATAACTACAGCTAGTGTGCCGAGAAAATACCATTTGTATTCTTCGTTTTGTAATATTTTTTTAAACCTACCTTTAAATGCAAAATAGGTAAGTATAAAATTGGTACCCGCAATAAACATAAACAGTGTAATGATATATTGTACCAAAGGTATTCCGTTCCAGTATGCAACACTTGCATTTTTAGTTGAGAATCCACCAGTACTCAGAGTTGCCATCGCATGATTGATGGCATCGAACCAAGTCATACCTGCAATTTTCAGTAAGAGGAATTCGGTCATGGTCAATGTAAAATAAATCAGCCATAAGCGTTTGGCAGTTTCTGTAATTCTAGGATGCATTTTATCGGCAGATGGCCCAGGAGCTTCAGCCATAAATAACTGCATACCACCAATTCCTAACATAGGTAAAATTGCGATTGTAAGTACGATAATTCCCATGCCACCAATCCAATGGGTAGCAGAGCGCCAAAATAAAACACCTTTTGGCAATGCTTCAATATCGTTTAAAATAGAAGCGCCAGTGGTGGTGTAACCCGACATGGTTTCGAAAATAGCATCGGTAAAATTTGGTATAGCACCTGTAAAAAGATAGGGGAGTGTCCCCGTTAAAGATAAAATCAACCAACCAAAAGTAACAATGATATACCCTTCTTTTTTGTGTAAACTTTTTGGAGCATCACGATTGCTAAACCACATGATAAAACCAATAAAAATGGTGACTAAGCCTGCGGTTAAAATTCCTGAAACAGCATCTTCTTTATGATATAAACTAAACGGAATAGCCAATAACATAAACACCCCGTTGAGCATTGAGGTGAGCCCGAGAAAGCTAATGATGATTTGATAGTTAAGGTTTTTCAATTTTGATTAAAGTTCAAAGGTTCAAAGGCAATTTTTTATCTTTTCATTATTCACTATTAATTAAAATAGTTTCTCAACATCTTGAATGGCATCAGGCAAACAGAAAACAACCACTTTGTCGTCTGGTAAAATCTGGAAATCTCCAAAAGTCATAAGCGCTTTACCATCTCTAATTACTCCACCAAAAACTGCATTTCTAGAGAGCTTAACATCTTTAATTATATTTTTTGTGACTTTAGAATTTGGAGAAACTTTAAACTCTAATACTTCAGCATCTACATGTTTTAAATTTGCCAAGGCAAGAATGTCGCCTTTACGGACATGTTTAAAAATTTCACTTGCCGCTAACAATTTTTTATTGATAAGTGTATCTATTCCGATGGTTTGTGAGATGTTGATATAATCCATATTCTCAACCAAAGCAATGGTTTTTTTAACCCCTTTTGATTTTGCCACTAAGCAAGACATAATATTAGTTTCAGAATTTCCTGTTACAGCAATAAAAGCATCCATTTCTCTGATGTTTTCTTCTTCTAGCAATTCTAAATCACGACCATCACCTTGAATAACAAGCGCGCTTTCTAGTTGTTCAGCTAGATGAAAAGCTTTATTTTTGTGTTGTTCAATAAGCTTGACATTAAATCGCTCTTCACATAATTTTTTAGCAGATTTTTCTCCAATTTTACTGCCGCCTAAAATCATAACATCTTTAATATGAATAGATTCTTTACCAATTAATTTATGAATTTTTGCAATGCTTTCTTGAGGGCAAGAGAAATACACTTCATCATCCAAATTAAAAACCGTATCTCCACGAGGGATGATGGTTTGAGATTCATCAATACGTTTTACAGCTATGATGATGAAATCGATATCAGAAAATTTCTTTTTTGCTTGTTGTACCGTTAAGTTTAAGATAGGTGAACTTTTACTCAAAGTACTTCCAATCATATTTAGGATACCCTTTTCAAAAACAATTGAATCATTAAATGCCGATTGGTTTAAAAGATTGTGAATTTCATCAGCCGCTAATTCTTCTGGAGAAATAACAGCATCAAGCCCTAATTCTTTAAAATCAATGCTTGGATTGTTGATAAACTCTGGATTATTGATACGTGCAATTGTTTTTTTAGCCCCTAATTTTTTACCTATTACAGCTACTGCAAAATTGGTGTTTTGAGAGTCGGTAACTGCGATAAGTAAATCAGTTTTTGCAATACCAATATCAGTTAAACATCTAATTGAGGTGGCATCTCCTTTGGTGGTAATTACATCGAGGTGAGAATCTAGGTAATTGAGTTTATCGCTATCTAAATCAACCACAAAAATATCTTGTGATTCGTAAGATAAAAGTTTTGCAAGGTGAAATCCGACATCGCCAGCACCAGCAATAATAATTTTCATGTGTTTAAATTTATTGTTTTTCAACGGTCACATGGAACACCCAGTTACTATTTATTTTGGCATTAACTTATGTTAATGGATGTTTCATATTAAAGAAATATTTAACACAAATATATAAAACTTATCTTTGGTAAAAAAAGAAGTTATGAATGATAAAACACCACATTTTTCCATTAAACAATGGAATGAAGATGATCGGCCTAGAGAGAAATTATTGAGCAAAGGAAAATCAGTTTTATCGGATGCTGAGTTGGTTGCTATATTAATTGGTTCAGGTAGTAGGAGTGAATCAGCTGTAGATTTATCGAAACGAATTTTGTCATCTGTTGGAAATAATTTGAATGCATTGGCAAAGCTATCAGTTAACAATTTAATGGAGTTTAAGGGGATTGGAGAAGCCAAAGCAGTTTCTATAATTACCGCTTTAGAGTTAGGAAGAAGACGTAGGTTAGAAGAAGCTTTGATTCAACCTAAAATGAATAGTAGTAAAGCTGTATTTGAAATTATGCAGCCCATACTTGGCGATTTGCAACATGAAGAGTTTTGGGTGTTGTACCTCAATAATTCAAATGCTATTGTTGATAAGATGCAATTGAGTAAAGGAGGAATAACAGGAACATTGGTAGATACTCGCTTGCTGTTTAAAAAAGCAATGGAGCTAACTGCAACCTCGATTATATTGGCTCATAATCATCCTTCAGGAACATTAAAACCAAGTAATGCAGATAAAGATTTGACTAAAAAAATAAAGCAAGCAGGAGTAACTTTAGATATTAAAGTTTTAGACCATTTGATTATTACCGAAAAAGCGTATTTTAGCTTCGCAGATTCTGGAGAAATTTAGTTTTCACTCAAATATGATAATCGCAAATTAATAAGCCCTTTATGTTTTTAAAGAAATGGTCACTTCTTTTTTTTAGTATTCTATTATTGGCGTGTTCTGCGTCAGAGCATTCAAAACCTACTGTAAAAAGAGATCTTGGCGCTATATTAAAAGATGGTAAATTACGCGTTTCAACATCATACAGTAGCACAAGTTATTTTTTATATAGAGGCGAAACCTTGGGATTTGAATATGAAATGTTGAGTCGTTTTGCAAAGCATTTGGGGGTTGAATTAGAGATTGTTGTTGCTACAGATATTGATAGCTTAATACCAAATTTAATTGTAGGCAAAGTTGATTTGATGGCGCATGGATTGACCATTACAAAAAATCGACAGAAACAAGTTGCATTTTCAGAGTCTATTTACTTAACACATCAAGTGTTGGTTCAAAAGAAACCTGAAAACTGGCGTACAATGAAATTGCACGAAATAGATGAATATTTAATTAAAGATGTTGTTGAGTTAGAGGGTAAAACGATTTCTGTTAGAGCAAAAACTTCTTATTATGAGCGCTTAAAAAATCTGTCTGAAGAAATAGGGGCATCCATAACAATTGAGAAGTTAGATGGCACTTTAACAACCGATGAAATTATAGAAATGGTTGCAAATGGTCAAATTAAATATACAATTTCTGACGAAAACCTTGCAAGCTTGTTAGCGGCTTCGTATCCGATATTAGATGTCAGAGTTCCTGTCGGCTTGTCTCAAAAAAGTGCTTGGGCAGCAAGAAAAAATTCTCCCAAACTCTTAAGTGAATTAGACTCTTGGTTGATTGATTTTAAGAAGACAACAGCTTACAATGTTATTTATAAAAAGTATTTTAAAAATAAGCGAAGTTTTAAAAAAAGAGTGAAAAGCGATTTTTATAGCATTAAGACAAACTCAATTAGTAAATATGATGATTTAGTTAAAAAAGAATCTGAAAAACTAAATTGGGATTGGCGATTGGTATCAGCTTTAATTTACCAAGAATCACAATTCGAAATTCATGCAAAATCTTGGGTAGGAGCTGGCGGCTTAATGCAAATGATGCCTGCAACAGCTGAAGAGATGGGTGTAAAAAACAGGTTCGACCCAGAAGATAATCTTGCTGGTGGTACAAAATATTTAAAAGTTTTGTACGATCGTTTTGATAAAATAATAGATAAAGAACAACGGATAAAATTTGCAATGGCATCCTATAATTGTGGATATGCGCACGTTTTAGATGCACAAAGATTAGCTAAAGAGAATGGATTGGAATATTTAAAATGGGATGATAATGTTGCTGAAATGATTGTAGCATTAAGTTCGCCTAAGAATTATAATAAATCATTTATTAAATATGGGTATGTCAGAGGTATTGAACCTTATACCTATGTTAAGGAAATTTATGAGCGTTATGCACATTATCGAGGTTTTATAACAGAATAATTTGGTATTAATATTTACACATACAATTACACCTAGGGTAAACTATATCTGCAAACATTTTTTTGTTAGGATTTTAAAGATGCAGGTTAGATTTACAACAAGTGTCGAGGAATTTGTAGCACATAGCGGTCCTAAACTAACCTATTCTAAAGCTGCTTTAGGTAATGAGTTTTTTATTAAAAGTCATGATTTGCTTTTTGAGCAAGGTGTTAATGATATAGAGATTAAGATAGAGCAATGGGATGAGCTGCCTTGTTTTTTTGGAACAGGAAAAAACACAAGTATTCCGTTTGATATTTTTGCGGCAAGTTTTTATTTGCAAAGTAGGTATGAAGAATATTTACCGTATGTGCAAGACGCTCATGAGCGTTTTACAGCAACAGATAGTTTAGCATATAAGCACAAATTTTTAGACAAACCATTGATTGATATTTGGGCATATAAATTTTTAGAACTATTTAAAGAGAAGTTCCCAAATTGTGAGCAAGGAAAGCGAAAATTCGAGTTTATTTCAACCTTTGATATTGACAATGTCTTTGCATACAGGCATAAAGGATTTATCAGAAATATCGGTGGATTTTTTAGAGACTTAATCCGATTTCAATTTAGAAATTTAGTAACACGTGTTATGGTACTATTGGGTTTGAGTAAAGATCCGTATAACACCTATGATATGATTTTGTCATTATCAAAAAAACATCAAATCAAAACTATATTTTTCTTTTTAGTAGGTGATTACACTACTTATGACACCAATGTTTCTTCGTCTAATGCTAAGTATAAATCATTAATTAAATCAATTGCCGATTATGTAGATGTTGGTTTGCACCCTTCTTATTTTACAATGAAAAATGCTGAGAAAATAAAAAAAGAGAAGCAGCGTTTAGAGCAAATTGTAAACACTCCTATAATAAAAACAAGACAGCATTATTTGCGAGTTAAACTCCCAGAGACTTATCAATATTTAATTGATTTAGAAGTAGCAGAAGATTACTCAATGGGTTATGCGAAACACTATGGGTTTAGAGCAAGTACTTGCACTCCGTTTTATTTTTATGATTTAGATTTTGAAATACAGACACCACTTAAGATTGTTCCGTTTGCAGTAATGGATACCACTTTGAATGATTATTTACAATATGTTCCTGTTGTTGCTAAATCAAAGATAGAGAAACTTATACATGAAGTAAAAGCTGTGAGTGGCACATTTGTTTTATTGTTTCATAACGAAACGTTGAGTGAAACTGATCGTTGGAAAGGTTGGAGTAAAATGTATAAAGAAATAGTTGCTGATATCGATGATTAAATATATTAAAAGATCTGACCTTGATACAGCAAAATATAATGCTTGTTTAGACAATTCTCCCAATTCTAGAATCTACGCTCATTCTTGGTATTTAGATATTGTTGCTACGAATTGGAGTGTTTTAGTATTAGATGATTACAATGCAGTTATGCCTTTGCCATGGCGACAAAAATATTTAATTAAATATATTTATAAACCCTGTTGGGTACAGCAGTTAGGTGTTTTTTCTCCAAATATTATTGATGAAGAATTAGTTAGAACTTTTATTAGTGCAATTCCAAGAATGTTTAAAAAGACAAGTATTCAGTTGAATTCTAACAATCCAATAACAGGAAAAGGAATCACCAAAAAAGCAAATTATATTTTGGACTTGGATAAGAGTTATGAAGAATTGTTTAATGGGTATAAATCTGTTAGACGGAGAAATGTAAGATTATCTATAAAGAATAAAACAATAGTAAGTAGAACAGAAAACTATATTGAGTTAATAAACTTATTTAGGATACTTAAAAAAGGCGAAGTATCGACTAAGGAGGAAGATTACTTAAAGTTAGAACAATTAATTCATTTTTTAATTGAAAACGATAAAGTTGATGTATTAAAGGCAATTGGTGATAATGGAGAATTACTAGGGGGGGCATTTTTTTTAAGAGACTTTAAAAGAATTACATACTTGTTTTCGATAGTTTCAAATAAAGGGAGAGAACAAAATGCAATGTCTGATATTATAGATAGTATGATTGAAAAATCTGCCAATAAAAAGTTAACTCTAGATTTTGAAGGGTCTATGATAGATGGTATTGCTTTCTTTTTTAAAAGTTTTGGAGCTATGGATGAGGGATATTATTTGTATCAAGAAAATAAAATTGTATAATCAAAAAAGTAAAATTTAGAATATATATATAGCAGATGTTTGGGTTTAATATTATTTATGATAATTCCAGTTCATTTTCAGTAGAAGGTGATGATTTCTTAAGCTATATAAGTGAAAAGAAAGAGAAGCAGATTTCTTTTAGCTATAGACGTTTTACTAAGTTTAATGATGACAAAATATTTAAAGAAGACAAAAATTTTATCTTTGGGATAGATGGTGTCATTTTAAATTTAAGTGAGTTAAAAAACAGTTATGGAATATCAGATTATTTTAAACTAATTAAACACCTATGGCATAAAAAAACTTATTTAATGCCAAATGATTTTAAAGGTGAGTTCACTGGTTTTATTTTTGATAAGAGTACAGAAAAGCTGTTTGTTTTTTGTAATCAAACAGCAACTAAAGCGGTATATTATAGTAAATGTAAAGGTTCATTTATGATTTCTAGTGATGTTTCTACAATTGTTGCTTTTAAAGCTCAAATAGGAGTAGAGAATATTCTAAATAAGGATGCAGTCTATTCAATGTTTACTTACGGGGCAATGCTTGAAAATGAAACATTGGTTAAGGGAATAACTAGACTTAATGCCAGTGAGTATATCGTAATAGACGGTGTAAAGTTGTTAGTAAATAAATATCAAGATTTTAATGAAATTGGCTATTCTACAAATAGTAAAAAGCAAAATCTTGATTTGTTAGAAAATTCTTTTGAGCACGCATTGAAATTAGAATATCAAAAAGATTTAGAATACGGGTATGACCATATCGCCACATTGAGTGGTGGGTTAGATTCTAGAATGAATGTAATGCTCGCGAATAATATGGGGTTTAAAAATGATGTTTTTTGTTTTTCTCAATCCAATTATTTAGATGAACAAATATCTAGAGAGATATCAAAAAAACTAGATTTGAAATATCAATTTATACCCTTAGATGAAGGTAACTATTTTAAAAATATTCGAGAAAATGTAGAAATAAGTAGGGGTACAGTATTTTATTTATCTGCTGCACATTTTAATTATTCGCTAGAAAAAATCAATCTAGAAAAATATGGCTTGGTGCATTCTGGGTTAATAGGTGATGCTATTCTCGGTGGATTTATATCGAATAAACCCAATGATTTTATATTAAAAAAAATGTCAACTAAATTTAATCATAAGGTTAGAGCTAGTATTGATTCATATAAAAAGTATTCGTCAGAAGAAACTTTGAAACTTCAGAATAGAATTTTTAATTTAATAAATGTAGGGGCATTTACAGTAGAGAATCATCAATCATATTTAGTCTCTCCTTTTATGGATGTAGATTTTATAAATACTTGTTTATCTATTCCACCTGATTTAAAAAGAAATGGGAAATTATATTTAGAATGGATAAATAAATATCATCCAGAACTAACTAAATATAAATGGGAGAGAACTGGTTTTAAACCTACACATTTTTGGAAAACAAACTTGAGTAGGTATTCTAATAAAATCAAATTAGAGTATTTTAGACTATTAAAAAAGGAGGATAGATTAAGTATGACTCCAGTTGAATTTTGGTTTCGAAATAATGAAAAGATTCAATTACTTTATAAAAATTATTTTGATCAATATATTTTATTAGTCGATGATAGTAGCTTACGAAAAGATTTTGAAGAGATGTTTAAAGGGAATGTTTTTGAAAAAGCAATGGTGATTACAGTACTAAATTTTATAAAAGAAAATAATATTTCAATTTGACAGTTTCGGATTTTGTTTTAGGATTTTTTAAACGGAAAGGAAGTGCCGTTTTTATAGCTTTAGCTATCGAGAAAGCTGTAAGATTCTTATTGGTTATTATAGCCGCTCATTTTTTGACTAAAAATGATTATGGAGCCATTACCTATGCAAATACATCATTGACGTTTATCTTACCTTTTATTGGTATGGGTATTCATCAAGGGTTAATTAGATATGGATCTATTTCTAAATCACAACAAGAAAAGAAAGTTCTTTTTAATATGGCATTAAAAAAGGGTTTAATTCTTTCTATTGGTGTATGGGTTGCTATACTTCTTTTAGCGCCTTTTGTAACCCAAAAAATGGAAAACTCTTTTTATTATCTATTGATCTTGAGTTTTCAAATATTTAGTTTATACCTGTTAGGAGTTGTAAAAATTTATGCGAGGCTTATTAACAGAAACAAACTTTATGCTAAAATTGTAATTACAAATATAGTTTCTTTATTGGTTTCGGTGTTTTTATTGACTTACTCTTTTAAAGGAATAGGATATGTTATAAGCTTAGCTGTGGTTCCTTTTTTGGTGTCAATATGGTATATATTTTCTTTAAGATTAACAAATTATAATAAACTATTTGTATCAGAATTTAAAGCAAAAGAGCTTATAAAATATGGCTTAAACCTATCTATTGCTAATGTTATTTCTCAACTGTTATATGCCGTAGATATTTTATTGATTGGAAACATTTTAATAGATGAAAAGTTAGTTGCACAATATAAAGTGGCAAATATATTACCATTTAGTTTTTTGTTTTTACCGATAGTTGTTATGACATCAGACTTTGTAATGTTGGCTAAAAAATCTAGTACAGATAAAGGGTATATTAAGGGTTATTATCTTAATTATTTAAAAATATTTTTTGTTATTTCAATTGCTTTGCTGTCCCTTTTCTTCTTTTTTTCAAATGAGTTGTATACGCTGTTTGGTAAGCAGTATTCTGACGGCAATAATTTGATGTTTATTTTTTCAGTCGGAGTAGTCGGAGCTTTATTATTTAGAGTACCACTAGGCAATATAATGTCAGCAATTGGATGGCCAAAAGTTAATTTAGTGGTATCAATATTAACATTAATCGTAAATGTGTTTTTAAGCTATTACTTACTTAATTTATATGGTATTAAAGGTGTTGCTTATGCTACCTCGTTTTTAATGTGGTTTTCTGGATTACTATTTTTAGGAGTATTTATTTATTATATAAGAAAGAAGATAACTCCGCAATAAATACATTAATTTTCTAAACATTTATAGTAGAGCTCCGAAAATTGACAGCTTATTTTTTCTGTACTATACAAGTTATCAATAAATTGATACATTTTATTGACATCAAGTTTTTTAGGATTATTGCTATATTCTAAAAGCTTCTTTAATAATAGATTTTGATCATTTATTGGGATAATATCATAAAAACCTGAAGCTCCAAGTTCGTGTAAAATTCCAGTATTTGTAGAAATTACAGGACATCCACAAGCTATAGACTCTGTCATTACGATGCCAAAAGTTTCATAATTACTAAATGATACATAGACATCACTTTGTTGTAAAATCTGTGCAAGTTGTTTTTGAGTTTGTGCAGCTAAAAGGTGAATATTAGCTTTAGGTATTTCTAATTTTTTAATTATTGATTCTATTTCATTGTGATTGCTATTACCAACAATAACAAAAATAAAATTGTTTATAATATTAGACAGTTGTTTGATTGTCTCTAGCATTCCAGAAATATTTTTATGTGTGTTCTGTAATGCAGAGATGTGTGTGATTGTAAAAGGTCTATCCTCTTTTTTAGCAGGGATAAAATTATCTGTGTTTATGACATTTCCAACAGTAAAGTAGTTTCCCTTAAACCCTAATTCAATCATTTGCTTACCTAATGTGTTGCTAACAGGACAAACATAATCAGCGGATTTTATTATCAATTTTGAAATAAATTTTTCAAGATTTCCAATAGATTTATTTTGAGGATATAAATATCCAGTCCAATGTTCTGTTATGATAAAAGGAATTTTTTTAAACCATTTTAAATATAAAGCAACAATACCTTTTGGATAGGTTACATTTAGATGTGCGATATCAAAAACATCAACTTCTTGCAAACATTTTTTATATACTTTAATAAAATAAAAAAACTTTACTAGGGGGTTTTTAAATTTTTTAATATAACCAATAACCACCATAATATTGTTTTGGGTAGACACCTCAATTTCAATGTTCGATTTGAGCTTGTCATCAGTTATAGCATGTAAAACAGTTACTTTGTGTTTTGTTGCAACTGCCTCTGCATGCCTTTGAACAAAATCGCCACTTGTAGGCTTAACCCTTGAAGGAAACCAATTGCTTAAAAATAATATATGGAGTTTTTTAGCCAAAAAAATGTTTCTTCAAATATAGTATAAAATTAAATTGCTTACTTCTTATTGTTTTGGTTTATCGTATTTTTATCCTATGTTAAAAATGAGAATTATTTTAGCCAAAATATGGAAGATTTTTTTTAAAATTAACTTTATAAAAAGCAAATATTTTGGATTGCATAAAAAAGTTTTTAAACCACTAAACTTGTTTAAAGGCGTTATTCTAAAAGTAGAATTCAATGGTTTCTTTTTAGTATTGCATTTAGATGATTGGATTCAAGAAAACATATTTTTTCTAGGTGAATATGAAAAAGCCGAATTAAAAACTTTAAATTATTTTTTAAATCAGAATAGTGTTTTTGTTGACTTAGGGGCAAACTTCGGTTTATATACGCTCTATGCTTCTAAATTAATAGGGATGGATGGTAAAGTAATTTCTTTTGAACCCTTTAAAAAAAACTACAAGGCTCTTACAAACAATATTGCTATCAATAACTTTAACAATATTCAATCAGAGAATATAGCAGTAGGAGAAAGAGAGGGAGAAATTAACTTGTATTATGATTCTAGCGAAATGAATTTGGGTATGGCATCTACCAAATTTATAGAAAATTCATATAGAGAAAAAGCAACTATTATTACCTTAGATTCTTATTTTAGCGATAAGTCAATTAGTAGAATTGATTTTGTTAAAATTGATATTGAAGGGCATGAATATAAAGCATTGCTTGGAATGAAAAATTTATTATTAAGGCATCACCCTACTTTACTAATAGAAATTCTTAGAGAAGAGGAGTTGCCAAATAATGAGGATAAAGTTATCCGTTTTCTAAGTAGTCTGGGGTATATTAAATACTTTATTAATGATAATGGAAGCATTTCTTTAAAACAAAATAATCTAAAAAGACAAAATTATATATTCTCAACTAAAAAAAATATAGAAATTATTGATTAGATTTTTAGACAAACTTTTTTATTCAATGAAAATAAAACACATCTTTTTTGATTTAGACCACACACTTTGGGATTTTGAAAAAAATTCTGCCAAAACTTTTGAACATATCTTTAGTTTAAATAATATGGCAATAGATATCCAGAAGTTTTTGAACTATTACAGTATCATAAACAGAGATTATTGGCGCTTGTTTAGAAATGATAAAGTAAGCAAAGAGGATCTGAGGTATGGGCGTTTAAAGGACACTTTCGACAAAATTAAGCAGCCTATATCTGATGATACTATTAATAAGCTGTCTGAAGATTATATTGAGCACTTGTCATCTTTTAATTATTTATTTGGAGGTGTATTTGAAATACTAGACTATTTAAAGCCAAACTATCAAATGCATATTATTACCAACGGATTTAGTGAAGTGCAAAATCAAAAACTCATAAATTCTAAAATTGATAGTTATTTTAAAAACATTATAACTTCAGAAGAAGTAGGAGTTAAAAAACCTAATCCAAAAATATTTGCACATGCTTTGAATGCAGTTGATGCCCAAATAGGTGAAAGTGTCATGATTGGTGATAACTGGGAAGCAGATATTATGGGGGCAAAAAGCTATGGAATGCGTGCTATCTTTTGCAATTTTGAAAATCAAAGTGTAGATGATTCAGTTGAGAGTATTCAATACCTGTTAGAATTAAAGAAGTATTTGTAAATTTGTAAAAAACAAATCACATGTTAAAAATTAGAATCACCCTTGTCTTAATCTTTTTATGTTCTATATCAACCTTTGCTCAAAAGAGTTTAAACGATTATAAATATGTAATTGTTCCTATCAAATATGAATTTCAAAAAAGTGAGTATAGCTACAGAATAAATTCTTTAACAAAATTTTTATTCGAAAAAGAAGGCTTTACTGTAATTATGAGTGATGATAGTTATCCTGTAGATTATAGTACTAACCATTGTTTAGCCTTAACTGCAAAATTGAATAACAAATCTGGTATTTTAATGACAAAATTGTATTATGATTTAGTTGATTGTAATAATAACATCATTTTTTCTACAAATTTAGCAAAGACAAATGAGAAGGATTTTGAAAGAGCATATAATATAGCTATTAGAAAAACTTTTGAAGATATTATAGCTCAAAATTATAAGTATGAGCCTAAAGAAACTACTGCCGAAGTTACAACTGTTGCAGCTGTAGTAACTACACCTAAAGTTGAAACAACTCAGACAAAGGTAGAACCTAAAGTTAAAAACAATAATATTCCAAAAAAAGAAGCAGTGGTAGTTGTAACACCGATTGCTGTTAAAAAAGTTGATACAAATGTTTTGTATGCTCAAGAAATAACCAATGGATATCAATTGGTAGATAGCACTCCGAAAGTGGTTTATATTGCTTTAAAAACTTCGGTAAAAGATGTGTATATGATTAAAGGGATGAACGGTACTATTCAAAAAATAAATGGGATTTGGGTGGCTGAGTATTATGAAGGTGATGCATTAATTCAAAAAGAATTAAATATTAAATTGATGGAATAAAGACCGTAGGCAAATTCCAAAAAATCAAAACACAAATTCCAAATAGTAATCTCGATAGTTATAGTAACTTAAAAATAAATGGCTTCAATTTGTCATTTCGAAGTATTGAGAAATCCCATTAAAATAAGTCTATATTTTTTGTCTAAAAGCAAAGCGGTCTTAAGTCTAATTTTAGTACTTATATTTTTTCCAACGCTTTTTTAAAAAATCTCTAAAACTATTTTCTCTTGGATTATTACCAGGGTCATACAATTTTGTATTGCTGATTTCATCTGGTAAAAATTCTTGCTCTACAAAATTCTGATCGTAACTATGTGCATATTTGTAGTCTTTGCCATAGTCTAAATCTTTCATCAATTTAGTTGGTGCGTTTCTTAAATGTAGCGGTACAGATAGATCTCCTGTATCTTTTACCAATTTTTGGGCTACTCCTATTGCCTCATAAGATGCATTGCTTTTAGGTGAGTTAGCAAGGTATATGGCACATTGACTCAAAATAATTCTCGATTCTGGAAAGCCAATAGTTGTTACAGCCTGAAAAGTATTGTTTGCTAATATCAATGCTGTCGGATTCGCATTTCCAATATCTTCTGATGCTAGAATGAGCAATCTTCTCGCAATAAATTTCACGTCCTCACCTCCTTCTATCATTCTTGCCAACCAATAAACAGCCCCATTGGGGTCGCTCCCTCTAATAGATTTTATAAATGCCGATATGATATCGTAATGTTGTTCTCCAGTTTTGTCATAGCGCGCCATATTTTTTTGAACACGTTCCATCACAAAATCATTGGTAATCGTAATTTTCCCTTTTTCTGTAGCTACCAATAATTCAAAAATATTTAGAAGTTTACGAGCATCACCACCAGAAAGTCTAATTAATGCATCAGTTTCTTTAAGTGTGATTTTCTTTTTTGATATGATTTCATCTTTGGTAATAGCTCTATCTAGTAAAGCCAATAAATCATCTTTTTTAAAAGAATTTAAGATATAAACCTGACAGCGTGATAGGAGGGCAGGAATCACCTCAAAACTTGGATTCTCTGTGGTTGCACCTATTAGGGTTACCCATCCTTTTTCTACAGCTCCTAGCAAAGAATCTTGTTGCGATTTACTAAACCGATGAATCTCATCAATAAATAAAATAGGGTTTTTAGTAGTAAAAAGACCACCACTTTGTTTGGCTTTATCAATTACGTCGCGTATATCTTTTACTCCAGAGTTTATAGCACTTAGCGAATAAAATGGGCGTTGAGATTCTGTTGCAATAATGTTGGCTAGCGTTGTTTTTCCAATTCCAGGAGGTCCCCATAAAATCAACGAAGGAATGATACCGTTTTTTATGTGTTGGGTTAAATAACCGTTTTTACCAACCAAATGTTGTTGACTAATATAATCATCTAAAGTCTTCGGTCTTATGCGTTCTGCCAATGGTTCATTCATAGGATAAAAATAGTTGATTTATGATTTATTACCAATGATTTTAAAATCTATTTGGTATTAGAAAACAATTGAACTGACAATTTTTCATAAGATTTTATTTTGGATGTATATTTGTCTATCAAGACTTATGGAAGATTCAAAACTTTTTAGATATCATCGTGCAGTAATTGTTGCTCCGTTTGTAGCAGTATTTTCAATTTGGTTTGTCTATTGGTTAGAAATGAGGTTTGGATATAATTTTGTCAAATACGGAATTTACCCACAAACGATTAAAGGTCTTAGAGGAGTTTTGTTCTCACCATTTATACACAGTGGCACATCACATCTTTTTAACAATTCTGTGCCATTAGCCGTCTTATTAGCAGCCTTATATTTTTTTTATCGAAACTTATCTGCGAAGATTCTTTTATATGGTTTTTTCTTAGCGGGTATTCTCACTTGGAGTTTTGCTAGAGCATCTTATCATATAGGAGCTAGTGGTGTAGTATATATGCTTTTTAGTTTTATTTTTTTTAGTGGGATTTTTAGAAAGCATTATAGACTTATAGCAGTTTCGATGATTGTAGTTTTTCTTTATGGCAGTATGATTTGGTATGTGTTTCCGATAAAAGAAGGTATGTCTTGGGAAGGACATTCTTCAGGATTCATAGTAGGGTTTATACTAGCTATTATTTATCGAAATAAAGGTCCTCAGAAAAAGGAAATGGAATTTAAACAAACAGCTTTTGATTTAATGTTCGATGAAGATGGTAATTACAATCCTCCTGAAATTGAGAAGGAAGAAAAAAAGCCAATTGAATATAATTATGTTTATAAGAAGAATAAAGATGACTAAGGTTACATTCTTTGTCTAATTGCTTCGTATAAAAAAGCGCCACAAGCCACAGAAACGTTTAAAGATTCTATCTCTCCTAACAAAGGTAATTTAGCTTTAGCATCAACCATTTTTAAAATAGAAGGATTTACCCCCCTATGTTCAGAACCCATTATAATAGCTGTGGGTTGGTTAAAGTTAACATCATATAAAGTGTCGTTCGTTTTCTCTGTAGCTGCTACCATTTTTATATCTGATGCTTGCAATAAAAACATTGCATCTTTTAAATGATTAACTCTGCAAATAGGAACTTTAAAAGCAGCACCTGCAGAGGTTTTAATCGCATCGGCATTTAAAGGAGCTGACCCTTGATTTTGAATTACAATTCCGTTTACACCTGTACATTCAGCAGTTCTAATAATTGCTCCAAAATTACGCACATCTGTAATTTGATCTAGTAAAAGGAAAAGGGGAGTAGTATTGCTTTCTAGAACTTCATTCACTAAAGTTTCAAGGTCATAAAAATCAATAGGGGAGATTGTTGCTGCAACACCCTGATGGTTATTGTTTTTTGATAAGTGATTTAGTTTTTCGACAGGTACAAAGCTTGTAGAAATATTATTTTCTTTAATCAATGAACTAAGTTCAGAAAAGAGATTCCCTTTTAAATCTTTTTGTAAATAGATTTTTTGGATAGTTGCTCCAGAATTGATTGCTTCAATAATTGCTCTTATTCCAAAAATTTTACTAGATGTATTTTCCATGTTGCAAAAGTATATAAAAAGAGAAAACCATCAACCTTAGGTTGATGGTTTTTATGAATGAAATTTTCAAATTACTTTTTAATAATTTTTTTAACTCCAAAATTATTTCCAGAACGAATTTTAGCAATATAAATCCCAGTTGCTAATTCGCCTATATCAATATATTGATTATTCTTTTCGGTTTTAATTAATTTACCAAATACGTCATATACTTCAATAAAATCAATAATTAAATTTGTATTAATTTGTACGATTCCTGTAGTAGGGTTAGGGTATAAATTAAATTCATTAGAAATGTCAACTTCATCAACAGACAGAGAACATCCACTAATATCAAAATTAATTTCTATCGGGTCTCCTGGTGTTAAATCTCTTCCATCAAAAGCAGCATATGTTTCATCAAACCTTAAAGCTCTAAAAACTAAGTTTGCACTTGGAACATCACCTTGAGTTAATATTCCATTTGCTGAATCAGGATTGATATATTCCCATACGATAGTTCCACTACTATCAATTTCAAAAAAGTATCCCGAATCACCATCACAAATAAGTGTGTTTCCATTAGGTAGTCTTTGACCACTAGATAATATTGCAGAAAAGAAGTTTAAAGGATCATCAGGGTCTTCATATTGCCACTCTGCAGCCACAGGTAAATAACCATCATTTGTATTGTAGGTATAATTTCCAGGAGAACTAGATGGTGGATCAATGATTTCTATTGTTGAGTAAACTCTATCTCCTCCGTTATTATAAATCATAATTTTACCGGCATCTGTTAAACCATCTGCAATCCAATGGGGGTAATGCTGACCAAATAAGGTTCTGTCATTAGTGTCACCATGGTCATAGGCTTCAAGATTTCCCCATCTATATAGAAAATCACCTCCTTTGCCATATATACCTCCAGTATGTAAAGCTGCTTCAGCTGTTGTTGTAGAATGATCGATGATATAAATTTCACTTAATAATCTCGAACTCATTACAATTTGATCTAATGTAGTATTATACTGTATTGAATTCATATGTAACCAATTTGCTGGTGACTTGTCACTATTTAAGTAATTGATATCTAAGAGTTGTTCATTATCTGCTACAACGCCAAAATTATCTTTAGTATTGTCAAAGTCTTGAATTAAATGATCATTAATATTCCACTCCCAAACTATATTTGCTTGATCAGTTCCAACAGGCTCTAATTCAAGAATCTGTTCATTAAATAATTTACCATCTTCAAGTTGTGCAGGGTCTCTTCCAGCTTGAATTGCCTCATCTTGTGTCATAGTTGTAACAGCAAGCATTAAAATATTTCCATTAGGCAATGGGTAAATGTCATGATGTTGCGAAACTTCTGTTGTAGAATAAGTGTATTCCCACAATAGGTTGTTATCCCAATCAAACAGCTCAATTTTACCACCAACACCACCAAATTGAATATCATCATTTACAATTTTCCCAGTCCTTAATAGATTACCATTTTCTAAAAGATAAACGGATGCTGCAGGATTAAATGTGCTAGTCCATTGATGAACAACTTGCCCACAATTGTTTATTAGATATGTTTCAAATGATCCTAATGGAGCTAATAGCGTATAACCATTATACGACCCAGCATCATTTCTAAGAACCCCAATAGTTTGACTAAAAGAATTTAAGGTTAATATAGTAAATACAAGTAATACATATTTTTGTTTCATAGGAGTATTTATTAAAAAAAAAACCACCCTAAGGTGGTTTTTTTATTTATATAATGAATTGTTAATCACATTCGCTAACACCACTAGTAATTTCACCAGTAGCAGGATAATATGCATCAGCATATACAGTTCCGTCAGGTGCTGTAAGTGTATATTCTATTTCACCATCCCAGTCACCTGAAATAAATTCAAAAGAATAGTTTGCACCAACAGTTACAGCGATATCCCAGTTGTCATGAGCTGCAGAAACTGCATAATCAGTAACTTCACCATCCATTGTTAATCTAATAGATGCGCCATTCCAACCATCACCATAAGTATCAACACCATCAAGATTCCATGTACAGAATACATAATCTTTAATGTTAACATTTACAATTAAAGGAGTGTTTGTAGCATTTGTAGTTCTTTGATCAGAAATTTGAATTTGAATAGTTTCATCTCCTTCAATAACTTCATCACCAAAAATTGTTATAGATCCCATACCCGAAGTATATCCAGCTGGAATTATAATTAATTCAGTCATTTCAAAGTCATGGTCATCAGCTGTTCCACCGATTTGTGTAATATAGAATTT
>JAQRMW010000149.1 GCA_028599075.1 Urechidicola sp.
AACGCTTAGTATAAGAATAGTAGCCAACTACGGAACTTAAATTTTCAAGTTACTACTAATTTTTATGCAAGCTAAAATGCTCATTTTTACTATTCATTGGCTATTATTTTTATACATTGTTGGTAGCCGTTGATTGTAACAGGATATGCTTGTATTTCATTTTATGTGTATTCATTCCATTAGTATAGAGACCAATTCTTCTTAATTTAAGGCATTTATGCAACTTTGTTTAATAGTTTTATAAAACAAATTCCGAAAAGAATTTACCCAATAAATAAATTGACGCAATCGGAATGATAACTGCTCCAAATGCTTTTAACCAATTTATTTTATACAAGTGTTTTATAATAGGGATGACTAAAATAAAAGCTAATGACGAAGAAATATTTATAATCCAACCTATAGAAATCATTGATTTATTAGCCTTTAAAAACTCTAAAGCATTGTCTTTTGGTAACTCAATGGTTTCAAACATAAAAAGAGCAATTACAAAACCAATAGCAGGAAAAACATATATTACTCCCGTATATTTAATAAAGTTTTTAAAATCCACCTCATTTTCGCCAAGTAAAATAGCAAACATGTGAAACAAAAAACTACTAACCAACCATACTGCAAATGATATTAGTATTACAAGAAAATAATTAAATGTAGCGATATATGAGTATATTGAGGTACGTATGTCCAAGCCTTGCATTGCAGTAACTAATTTACTTACACTATTAAAATATTCTGCCATTAACAAGCTATAAATAAGAATTATGCCAACTGCCCAAAAATGAGATAAGTTTTTTTGAATATCTTTTAAAATCATTCTTTATTTTTTTATGAAACACTAATAAATGCTTCGATATAAGCAGCCATTAGTATAATTAAACCGGAAGTTAAGGTTCCAAATACAATTATTTTATAAAACATAGCTGTTGGGTATCTATTTTTCATCATTATATCAAAAATATGTTTTGCGATAAAAAAGCCTAAACCACCCGATATCCAGATTCCTATCATTTCAAAGCTATGTGGCAAAGTATGTGCAAGTATTAAGCTCCAACTTGTGCCATTGGCATGTACGGTAGAAAAAACATCTGCTGTATAAAAACCATTGAACAAAAGGTTAGCAAATGTACCTATACCCAAAAACACGCCTCCAATAATATTTATAACACTAACTTTTAAATTGTTTGTAAAAATTAAATAAAAAGCAGACCATTTATCATTATTGTTTAAATGTTCTGTGATTTGCTTAACTATATTTAAACCTGTCTCTTGAGTAGATGCTGAATGGCTAACAATAAGAGAATTCATTAATAACAACCTTACCAAAAAAGGGACTAACCAAATAAGAAAAGCAATAGCAGAATAGAACAAAAAAACACGAACCACCTTATTCATTTAAAAAGATATTTTAATACTACCCAAATTGGGTTAAACAATTTGGGTAGTAGTTTACTGTTTTGTTTCACAATGATTTAATTTATTTGCTTTTTTTATTAGGAATAAAAAGGCGGTATATATAGGCAGTTGAAATCATGGTAATAATAATAACAACTGTACCAATAGAACTTATAATACCTCCTTCTCTTGTTCCTTTTGGAATACTAATAATATTACCTGACAAAAAGATAAATATTATAAGTACTGTCATTAATCCAAATATTCGATTACTTTTTTTTATAGTATTCATTTTTTATTATTTTATATTTATATCTTAAAAAAGGGAGTGAGAGTTATTTCACTCCCTTTTTAAATTTGTGAAACTTAAAGAGCTGCACCTGCTGCAACACCGAAAGCACCCCAACCAACAGGATTCCACCATAAGAATGAACCACCTGTTGCGACATTAACAGCAACACCACCAGACATTGCTGCAGCAGCATACCAAGCAGCAGCTTCACCCCCCTCTGATTCTCCTGCCATATAAGCGCAACCAGCAGAAACTTGCTGCAAACTAACATTTTGTTTATTACTTGTAGTTGCTACTCCTTGCATTAAGGCTAAAGAAAAAATCATTGCCATTGCAAATCCTAAAATTACTTTTTTATTTGTTTTCATTTTTGAAAAATTTTAATTGTTAAATAAACTGATTTAATAATGTGCCCAAAATTTTTGGACGGTCTCTGTTTTTAATTTTTGTCTATGGGCTCATAATAATTGTTTTAAAGGTTAATAATCTATTTAGTATGTTCTTGAATTAATGATTTCATTTCTGCTTTTATTTCTTTTCCCGCTGTAGTAGGCACTTTTTCTTTACTATTTAGTATAATTTTTGCCATTACGATAGCCTTATTTGTTTGTCCCATTTTTACATATAAATTTGCCAATAAGTATTTAGGATAAAGCCTATAGGGTATTATATTAGCAGCTATTTGGTACGCTTTTTCTGCCTTTTTATACCTTTTTAATGCTTTAAAAGAATTGCCAAGCGTAATAAAAGCGTTTGGGTCGCTTTGTAACTCAACAGCTTTTTGTAAATAGGAAACACTTTTTGAATATTCTTTATTTAAATATAAAGCAGCACCATAGTAGAAAAGAAACTTGCCATTGTTACCTAAATAGACATATGCTTTTTTATAATTGCTAAGTCCATTATCAAAATCTTGATTTAATACTTTTGCATATCCTTTTTTAAAATAATAAGTACCTAGCATATATCTACTTCCTATATATACCAAACTAGAAACAGCAACAATCCAAAAGAAAACTAAAATTTTATTATGTTTTAAGGAGATTGAAATTGATTTATATTGTCCTGTATTAAATATTATAAACAGGTAAATAACTAATAACAATATGTTTGGCATAAGCTGAAAAGGGTAGGAAACCATGCTTAAAGCCAATAAAGATATAAGAGATGACTTAGCCGATATGTGGTATTTGGAAGTTTTTGAATTATACTTTTTGCTTAATGTAAAATATAGTATTGAAACAAATAATAATAATCCAATTATGCCCGACTCAATAAACATTTCAAGAAAGTCATTATAGGCACATGTAACATAATCTGCAACTTGTATTTCATTGCTTGTTCCTTTGTTATTTAAGAAATAATTTGCTTGAACTTTGCTGAAATCGGCTGAGAAAGAACCAAACCCTTTTCCGAAAAGAGGTTTTTCCATAGCCATAGTTTTACTTACTTTCCAAATAAATAAACGACCAAAAGCAGACTGGGGCTTGTAATTGTATAAGACTATAGAGATAACAAGTATTGTGAAAAATAATACAATACTTGTTAGTATTCTAGCAGTTGCAGATTTTACCTTTTCTGATAAATATCGTCCTATCCTATATTTTTCAAATAAAACATATCCGACACCTATAATAAAAGCAATCCATGCGCCTCTGGAATTACTTACAATTATCAGAATTGTTGAGCAAAATAAAAGGAAAATAGTGATGTATTGAAAATTTTCTGATTTGAAAAGTTGTTTATTATAAAATACTACTACCATTAAAAAAGGAGATAGAACTGCTAAATAACCAGCAAAAGCTCCAGGATTTCCAAATAAACCGCCAAGAACAAATTTTGAATCTAAATTTGAAGAAAGACCTAAAAATTGACTAAATCCAAATATTAATTCTATTGTAAAAGTAGCATATAATCCATAAAGAATATATTTTAAAATTTGATCATCATTTTTATAAAATATTTTAAAAACGTAATAAAGCAAAAATAATGTAAGGTATTTATGCAAATAATGATTGACGAAAAATGTACTTCTAAAAATGTTGTTAAATATTAGGTATAAAATAAAGCTGAAAAGTAACATTTCAGGAATAGTTATTTTAATTCGGCTCTTATTTTTTCTCAATTCAACTATTGTTATGCTAGATAATATTATAACAAGTAAATAAAAAAATGCACGTAACAACACACTTGTTTCGTTCATTGAAAGATGTGAAACAATAATAAATAGTGGAATCAATATTCTTTGTGCTAACTTCATTAATTACTTATCATTAATTATAAATTTTTCATTTTCATCTAGTCCTTCCAGTATTTCTATGTTAATACCATCTGATAAACCTATTTTTAAAAAACGTTTTTCTTCTTTACCATCGTTTCCTAGAATGGTAACGAAAGCAGAATCATTTTGGAATTGAAGGAATTTTTCTTTAATGGATAAAATGTTTTCTTTTTTCTGTAAAATTATTTCCGCATTAGCTGAATATCCTGAACGAATAACAAGCGAATCACCAGATAATTTAAACCGAGCTTCAATATTATATTTCATTACTCCTTGTTCGTTTTTCCCTTTTGATGAAATTTTATATAAAATGGCTTCTTTAACTTGGTTTTTATAGGCATTTATATTGAGCGAAAGCTTCATTCCTTGCTTTAAATGAATCATATCTGTTTCATTTACCATCCCCCGAAATGCAAATGTATCAAGCCTTGCAACAACGGCAAGAGTAGTGCCGTTGTCAAAATTATTTCGTTCAATTACAGATGAACCTTTATTTAAAGGCAAATCAATTACAGTTCCTGATGCTGTTGATTTAACGATATTTGAAATATCAGAATTTTTAACAAACCCTTTTTGAATTAATGTTAATTGATTTTTTGCAGATAAGAATTGCTCTTTACTTAAATTAAACGTTTTTTCATATTCTTCAAATTCGGCTGCTGCTATAACACCTTTCTCGAATAATTGTTTGTTACGATTTAATATTTTTTGTTGGTTGTTAAATTGAATTTTTGCCGAGTTAAGGTTACTCTTTGCATACTCAAGTTTTGAAGGGTCAGGAACTAATTTGATTTGTACTATTTTATCTCCAATTTTGATTTTATCTCCAATTTTAACAAAAGTTTTATCTAAAATTCCAGAAATTGGAGATTTTACAGCAATTTCAGTTAAAGGAAATAAATTTCCAGCAATTACTCGTTTCTGCTCTATAGTTGTTAAAAAAGCATGCTCTGTTTTCACTTCTAGTGTAGAATTAAAACTTTTGATGTTTTTTAATATGATAGAACCAATTATTACCATAATAATTAGTGTTAAAATAATATTTGATTTTTTTTTCATTATACTTGTTTATCTTCCCTCAAACCTCATTGCTGCAATGGGTGAGATCCTTGCTGCTTTTTGAGCTGGGAAAAAACCAGCTAAAACACCTGTTAATATCAATATTATTAGAGAGAAAATTAAAATTGGAAAATCTATACTCGCACCCTTAAACAAAGAATCATTTGAATTAAAAAAGGAGATTATTGTCCAATTTATTACTGAAATTAATATTGAACCCAATAAAAGTCCTATTATGCCAGAGATAGAAGTTATGATAGTCGATTCTACAATAATCATCCAAACAACTGATTTTGGTTTTGCACCTAATGCTTTACGAATACCTATTTCAAATGTTTTTTCCTTAACAATGACAAGCATAATATTACTAATGCCTACCATACCGCTCAATAAAAGACTTAATCCGACAAACCAAAGGAAAGCATCAATGCCTTTAAATAGCTTTTCAAATGTTTTTACTTGATTTTCAAAATTTAGGATAAATAATGCTTTTTTGTCTTCTTTATCAAATCCTTTACGCCTACTAAGAAAAGACCTAATTTTATTTTCAAAATGAGTTGTCTTAGTTTTACTTTTTAAGGCTAATACAAATGTGTTAAATTCCTCTGAAGAATTAAAGCAGTCTATAAATGAATTGTACGGTACATAAATAATATTTTGATTGTTTTGAGTAAAAAGAGAGCCTTTGTCAATAACTCCAATGACTGTAAAGTAAGTTCCTGCAATATTTACTGATTTTCCAACAGAATTTTCGGTTGGAAACAAAATATCTGCAACTTGTTTTCCTATTAATGCAACCCTTTTATGTTCATTATTATCTATTACATTCAATAACCGCCCCTTTTCAGGTTTTATTATTTTTACATTAAAATAATCAGGTAAAACCCCCTTAATTTGTGGATATGTAATGTTATGCAAGTAAATTGTTTGCGAATTCCCTCTATAATTTAATTCAGGAGAAATAAATTCAATTTCAGGAAACCATTCTTTGGCTATTGCCATGTCAGAATTGTTAAATATTATAGATTTTTGTTGTACTAACTTATTTATGCTGCTTTCTGAAACCTGCCCTCCATAAACCCATAGGCTATTTTTTGCAAAAGAATGAAACAATTGCATGATGCCTTGTTGGAATCCCTTACCAGTTCCTAATAGAAGAATCAGTATAAAAATACCCCATGCAACACCAAATCCAGCAAGAATACTTCGTGTTTTGCTTTGCGTTATTGAAATAAAGGCTTCTTTAATCTGTTCCATTTTCAACATCTAATTTATAGTAAATTCTCGTACCTAATGGCTACCAACGGCTACTTGTATGGTTTGTTGCGTATTTTACGGCACTAAGATAGTAAAATTTCACGAAACTGGCTCGAAATCCGCAGGATTTCCAAGCACGAAACAAACTAGCAATGA
>JAQRMW010000015.1 GCA_028599075.1 Urechidicola sp.
TTCAATTAGATATTTTTGGTAACACACCATGCTATTGAGAAAACTGAAACTTTGGCTAAGTTTTATTGACCTTGTGAGGTGCTTTTAATTATTTTTGTATCTTTATCGGACACTAATGTTATTCTATTAATTTTCTTAATGCCAACATTAAAACTGGCATTGATGAATTCTATTGAGCGACTTCATAGGACAAATGTACTAATGACGGGTGCTTCTATAATTATGGGTACTTTATTTATCGTTTTAATTTCGCTAATAAGTTTTAATTACTCCTATGAAATTGAAAGAAACTATAGAAATTTAGATAAATTATCTAGTGAAGTTAAATTGAATTTTGAAAATGAAATTGGTTTGGTAATTGAACAGCTTTCTGCCTATGACTCCATTCTTCAGGTGTATGGCACTTATGACTATCAAATTTTAAATGCTACATCAAAAGATTATAAAACTCCTTTTCATCCTGAAATATATTCTAATTTCACCACTACTTTTTGGACCTATGGAGATGGTTTTCAAAACCTACAAATATTTCCTACTTACGAAAATATTAATGATCCAATTGATTTACGAGATAGATCTTATATAAAGGCAGTACAAGGAGATACACTTTGGAGCCATCCAAACTTAAAAGAACAGTATTATCTAGAATCTATCACCTCATGGACTAGAAATGAACATGAAATTGTTATTTCTAAAAAAGGTAAAGATTCGATTTATTACCCAATTGTTGCAATGGCTTCTAAATTTAAATCTGTCATTGAACCTATATTACCACTAGGTTATGGGTTTAGCATTATTAATTCTAATGGCGATGTAATTATTCATTCAAACAATTCTAAAAATTTACAAGAAAACTTTATTGAAGAAAGTAAAAACAATTCAAAACTGAGGTCAGCAATCTATAGCAGAACAAGTTTAAAAACAAATATTGTTTATTTAGACAAAACACATACAGCGAAAATTAGCCCCTTAAAGGGCACTCCCCTTTTCTTAATTGTACACTACGATATTGGATATATAAAATCAAAAATATCAGAAATATGGACCATGTCATTATTTCTAATCTCATTCTCATTTATTATTGTGGGTGTAATTATGGTTTTAATGAACATATTTAAAAAAAGAAATAGAAAGCTACTAACCAAACAGTTTTTCTTTGATTGGATGGCTCCTAAAAAAAGGCTAAAAAATATTTATAAAAAACTTATATTGTTCAACACTTCAGTTGCAGTGATTACATTGATTTTTGTTTTATTTATTGTTGATACAGAAGTAGATACCGTCTTTATTTTACTCATTTTGCCACTTACAGTATTCATCCTTATTTTCAATAAACTAGGTATCTTTTTTTCTAAAAATGAAAAGCTGCTTTTCAAATCCTGTTCTATAGGATTTTTTGTAATAATGAATCTTGTCTTCTTCACAATTACTAGTTCTGGGTTAATTGAAGCTTCACTCTTTTTGGCATATCAACTATTAATAATTTTCGTCTATATTTTTATTTTTAAATCAAAATTCAATATCAAAGTAAAACAAAACTCAAAAGCAGAATACAATGTTGCTTTTAAAAGGGTCTATTGCTTTTTCCTTTTAACATGGGTAGTAAGTACTGCTATAATACCAATGTCTATTTTTTATTATACATCATACAAATTTGAAACAAAAATTTGGGATAGGTATACATTGCTAGATTTTACAAAAAAAGTCAAAATGCAAAAAAATAGAAAAATGAACAATGCGTTTGATTCTATTACACAACTATACACTACAAACAAAAGTATTGGTGGCATATACAATGATTTTTTAAGAATAGAATTCAAAGAAAATGATTCGTTAAAAGGTTCAATAGCACCAGAGGATAGCTTTAGTAGGGTAATGCTAGCATTTAGGCCAAGCTATAACAATGATGTAATTAAAAATCGTAATCTGGCAAAGTCGTCTTCTAATGATGGGCTTTATTCATGGAAAATGAATGAAGATTCTAATTTACTTTCTTATAAAACACATTCCCAAAAAGTTTTAGACACTGTTGCCCTTGCAACAAATACTAAAATTATTGATACTAATGCCATTAATGTCTTACAAACAAAAGCTCATTTATATTATTTTAAGAAATTAAGCAAAAGCAAAAAGATCTTTCTTTTTATATTACTCCTAGGGCTAGCCATTCTGTTTACAGGGAGCCTCTATGCAATTATCTCTTTTTGCGTTACCAAAATTTATGGCTTGGATTTAAAAAGAATAAAGTACGATGAACATCTTACTGTTGATACACTTAATAATAACAACACCATTTTAATTGGTTTACCTTCGTCAGGAAAAACAACTTTTATTAACGAGTTTTATAAAGAAAATAAAAAGGTATTGGTGATAAACTGCACAACAATAAATCATAGCATCTTCGAGAGCAGCTCATCCTTTTATGAACAATTCAAAAATCAAGAAATTGTCGTTTTAGATAATTTTGAATATAAAAATGACGACCATGACATCAATGTCAAAAAAATGGAGATTTTGGAACATCTCCAAAATGCTGGCAAGCAAATTATTCTTACATCTGAAATCGAGCCTACAGAAATTTTAGATTTGTACACTAGGGCTATTTATGAAAAAAATCAAGATCCAACTATTAAAAAAGGATTAGAACATGAATTGGAAATTTGGAGACATATATTAAGTAACTTCATAGAAATTTATAAACCTCTAAGTCAAACAAATCTACCTTTCAAAAAAGAATTTACAGAATTAATTTCTAAAGAAATTGACACAACTTTATCTCCACATGAAGAAAAGCTATTGTTATTAATGCGTGAGTTAAAACATGGCTCCTTTTTACAAAAACAGTTTCCGATTTTAGAGAAAAAAATCCAAGGAATTACGAATGATGAAATTATACTATTAATACAAAACTATGTGAAATCATATTATTTTGCATTATGGAATGCTTTAACTAGAAAAGAAAAATTTGCAGTATATGATATGTCAAACGATGGATTTATAAATACTAAAAATATTCCTATCATAAATTCTCTTCTAAAAAAGGGAATGTTTATTATCGAGAATAATAGAATTGATATAATGAATCAAAGTTTTAAAAACTTTGTATTGTCTGTTCTTCCAGGCGAAGAAATGAAATTGATGAATTCAGAAGTTCGTAAAAAAGGTAAATGGAGTAATATTAAAACTGTAATTATCCTTATAATTTTAGCCCTTGTAGTTTTAATAGGTTTTGGAAAACCCGATTTCTTTAAAAGTATGAACAAAATTTTAATTGCAATTGCTGGAATCATGACCGTGATACCAACATTAACAAAAGCATTTACGTTGACACAAAAAATAAAGTAAAATTAAGCACGTTAAGGTATAAGAATAGTTGTAATTTAGTATCTAAATTTATCTTTTAAAACTCAAAATTTCATGAACAAAACATCAATAACAATTTTAAGTGTAATCGGAATTATAGGTGCTCTTCTTGGATTACTGTTTTCATTTTTGCCAATATCTAATTTAGCTATTTTTCCAGCTACCTTTGGATTAGTTCTAGGGCTCATTGCCTATTTATCTGCAAAAAAGAAACAACTCAACTTTTCTTTTGCAAGAACTGTAGTTCTCTTGTCGTTATTAGCAATTATCATTTCAATGGGAAAACAATTGTTTACCGAAGATAAAGTTAAAACGGATACCGAGTTTATTCAAAAAGAACAACAATCTGAAGAAGATGCTGTAAAAGAATTAGATGATTTAGATGATGAATTAGATGAATTAGAATAAAATCTATTTCAATATCTGACTAGTATGTGCCTTGGTCTTCACCTTTAAAATAACATCCTCAATCACTCCGTTTTCATCAATTACAAATGTTGTACGATGTATACCGTCAAAAGTCCGCCCCATAAATTTCTTTGGTCCCCAAACTTGATACGCATTCAATACTTCTTTTTTTTCATCAGCCAATAAAGGAAATGGAAAATCGTATTTATTGATAAAATTCTGCTGTCTTTTTTGAGAATCTGCACTCACACCTAGTATGTCATATCCTTTTGCTATAAAAGTATGGTAGTTATCTCTTAAGTTACATCCTTCCATAATACAACCAGGTGTGCTAGCCTTTGGGTAAAAGAATAAAACTAATTTTTTACCTTTATAATCTGATAACTTAATAATATTTCCGTTTTGGTCATTGCAACTAAAATCTGGTGCTTTATCTCCTATTTTTAATGTAGTCATATTTTGTATTTTTGTGCTGTAAAATTACTCAAAAATGACCAAAAAAGAAAAGGTACAGTTCGTTATTGATACACTCGAGCAATTATATACTGAAACTCCTATCCCTCTCAATCATAAAGACCCATATACTTTATTAATTGCTGTATTACTTTCGGCTCAAAGTACTGACGCAAGAGTTAATACAATAACTCCTATCCTATTTGCAAAAGCTGATAATCCTCATGATATGATAAAATTATCAGTAGAAGAAATTAAGGCTATTATTCGCCCTGTAGGATTATCTCCAATGAAATCAAAAGGGATTTATGGTTTGTCAAAAATATTGATCGATAAGCACGAAAGTAAAGTGCCACAAAGTTTTGAGTATTTAGAAGAATTACCAGCTGTTGGGCATAAAACTGCGAGTGTAGTAATGAGTCAAGCATTTGGTGTACCTGCATTTCCGGTTGATACACATATCCATAGATTAATGTATCGCTGGGGGTTGACAAACGGGAAGAATGTGGTGCAAACGGAAAAGGATGCAAAGCGATTATTCCCAAAAGAATTGTGGAATAAGTTACATCTCCAAATTATTTATTATGGAAGAGAGCATTCACCAGCAAGAGGTTGGGATATTGAAAATGATGTTATTTACCAAACAATTGGAAGAAAAAAGCTTTGAAAATAAAAAAGACCCAATTTAATAAAATTGGGTCTTTTTTCCTTAATTCAAATGCAATTCAAAAGTTTTACTTTTGGCCTTCACTATTCTCAATGCCTTGGAGTAATTAAGTAAAAATTGAATTGTTTCTTGTTTTGGTTGCTCCTTAAAAGAAGACTTTTCTGTGTAAAGTTTCATCATAAACCCCTGTTTTATATTAAACTAATTAATATATAAACGGAGTTTATTTTACTTTATTGTTAATTCACCAAAATTATATTATTCTTCTCTATCAGTTTTCGCATATTAATCAGCGCATAACGCATACGTCCTAAAGCTGTATTGATACTTACACCTGTACATTCTGATATTTCTTTAAAGCTCATATCCTTATACATGCGCATTACCAACACTTCCTTTTGGTCATCTGGCAATTCATCAATCACACGCCTAACATCTGACAATATTTGTTCTTTAATTAATTGCTTTTCAGCATTTAACTCTCCATCACCTAAGACAGAAAAAATATCAAATTCATCAGTATTCTTAAATTTTGGCATCCTATTACATTTTCTAAAATGATCAATCACCAAATTGTGAGCAATTCGCATAACCCAAGGTAAAAATTTACCTTCCTCATTATACTTGCCTCTTTTCAAAGTATTAATCACTTTAATAAAAGTATCCTGAAAAACATCTTCAGTAATATCTTTATCTAGTACTTTAGAAAAAATAAAATTGTAAACTCTTTGTTTGTGCCTCGTAATAAGAATTTCGAAACATCTCTCGTCTCCTTTAAGGTAGTTAGAAACAAGACTACTGTCTAATACTTTTAATTTATCCATAACTATTAATTAAAAAACAATTAAAACCTAATTAAAGTTCTAATAATCTGCGTTAATTTTTTTAAAGTAATAGTATGTAAATAGGGTATCTGTATTATAAGTAAGCCACAAATATGAATTTAATTTATGTAAATTCCAAATTATCAGCAATCTTTTTATTGTTTTATTACATTAGTGTCCGATAAACATTTTTAAAAGAGGGATTTCCATGGTTGGATTTCCCTCTTTTTTATATATCTTAATTTTCACAACAAAAACAGATATATGAACAAAAGTACACACTTTAG
>JAQRMW010000150.1 GCA_028599075.1 Urechidicola sp.
AGCTTTAAAATTTGTCTAAATTTCTTCTCAGAAATTCGGGAACGGAAAATATACTTGTTCTTCATTGTTTCTCAATAATTTACAAAGATATAAATTTCCCTAAACTATCTTGAACCAAATTATAAACTAATATTAACTAAAATAATTTATTATGAAAACCAAACAATTCAAGTTAGCATTGTCAATGCTATTTCTATTATCATTGAGTGTGAGTCTTTATTCACAAAGTGATTTTCAATTTAAAATTCCAAGTTATGAACCAGAATCAGTCATTGATAAAATTACAGCGGATGTAAAAAGTGATTTAAGTATTATAGATTTAGATGAATTTGAAGTAGCCAACATAGATGATATTGTACCTGAGCCTCAAGATGCTGTACAAACAATTTTATTTATAAGAAGCATGATGGCATTAGGTGCAGGAATTGGTTTTGGAGAAAATGAATTTCTATGGTGTTTGCATGCTGCGTATTACATGCGATTAATGGCATTTAGCAGATCTGCTCTTTATGCTTCGCTGGGGGTTGCTTATAATGGAGGAGACCTTGACACCTATAAAACAAGTCTAGTAGATATGCAATTGAAAATACTCATGTTTACAGCAATTTCTAAAATGATGGAAATACGTTTATTATACGGGCCTATGTTTGCTTATGGTTTTGGACATCAAAAATATGATTATAGTGGTGGTAGTAATAAAGATAAATTAACTCAATTTACGGTGGCACTTATTGTTGGGTTTCAATTGATGCTTGCTTCAAGCTGGTCTTTAGCATTACAAACAAATTTGTTTGCTTATCAAAGTCAAACATGGAAACCAGAAGGAGGTGGAAGTGAAATTAAAAATGATACTACTTTTGGATTGATTAACAAGAATAATATTTTTGCCTTGTCATTATATTTCCACTTAGGAGGAAGGTAAAATTTACGAACATATAATTAAGAGAAGTCTCTGCTGGGTTATTGAATCAGCAGAGATTTTTTATATCTTTGTAACACCAAATTTTTAAGATGAAAAAAACACTTATTGCTTTATTACTTATTGTATCAAATCTACTCTTTGCACAAGAAAATGTACAAGTAGATTTAAGTAACCCAAATGCTACAATTTATACTCATATTTACTTTTTAATGCCAGATAGTTATGAGCCAGAGAAATCTGCACGTACTATTCATGGATTGTCAAAGTCAGAAGCAATATCTATTGCAATAAAAATTAAAGAAATTTTTGATGGAAAAGGGAAATTAATTGATTTTGATAAAATTTCAAAAGATCCAAACTACTTAGATACTGTATTTACAATTCAAAATAATTTAAAACAACATTTAAACAAGTTTGCACCTTTTCCTAGTGAATTGCCAGAAATCTATGTAGAGAAAATTGGAAGTAGTTGGTATTATTCTAAAGAAACTTTAGAGAATATTGATGAAATCTATGCTGCTACTTTTCCATGGGAATTCACTTGGTTACAGAAACAGTTTCCAAATTTCTTTCAAAAAGTAGCCTATGGATTTCTTGTTTGGAAACCTATTGGATTACTGATTTTAGGATTAATATGTGTACTACTCTTTTACATTTTGAACCCTATAATTTTCTTTTTACTTAAAAAATTACAGCAATTAATTTTTAAAAGTTCATTTAAAGAATTGTTTGATTTGTTACATCAATTAGCAAGACCAATTGTGTTTGTTATAATTATTCGCGTGATTGAAAAAGTATTGCCATCCTTTCAATTATTGACAATTAATAATTTATTATTCTTAGGATTAAACATTGCTGAAACCATTTTCTGGGTGTTTGTATTTTATAAGTTGGCAAAACTAATACTCTCAATTTATAAAGAATACACCAAAACAACACATTCAAAATTAGATGACCAATTAGCACCAATTTTAGCTAAAATAATTACAACTATGATTGTGGTTGTTGGGTTTTTACACATTCTTACTTTGTTTGGAGTGAACACAACTGCAGTTATTGCGGGTGCATCAATTGGTGGTATTGCAATCGCTTTTGCTGCACAAGATTCGGTTAAAAATTTAATAGGAACTGTAGTCATATTTTTAGACAAACCCTTTCATATTGGTGATTGGATTGAAATGGGATCTGTGGTTGGTACAGTAGAATCTGTTGGTTTGCGATCTACAAGAGTTCGTGCAGCAGACACTTCAATATTTCAAATTCCGAATGGTAAAATAACAGAATTAGAGATAAACAATATGGGATTGCGATTGTACCGAAGGTATAATACAACACTTGGAATTCGTTATGATACGCCTCCTGTTTTAATTGAAGCTTTTGTAAAAGGGGTTAGAGAATTGATCAAAGAACATCCCGAAACTAGAAGCGAGGCGTTCAATGTTGAGTTTACAGGATTTGGAGATTCATCATTAAATATATTGATGAACATGTATTTTAAAAAATTAGATTGGGGGTCAGAACAATCTTCAAAACATAGATTGCATATTGCTATAGTAAAATTGGCAGCGGCATTGAATGTAGAATTTGCATTCCCTTCATCAACTCTTATGATAGAGCAATTTCCAGAAAAAGGAAATATCAACATAAAATATGATACTGATGAAAATAACATCAATAAGAGTATAAAAACGATACTTGATGATTTTAAAAAAGAGTAATTTTTAAATCCATTTTAGAGATAGATTCATACATAATTCATGTATTTTTGCAACATTGATTTTTAAAACAACTTAGAATGTCAACAACAAAAGAGTTACAAGATTTTACACAACAAGTTAGACGAGATATCGTAAGAATGGTACATAAAGTACAGTCTGGCCACCCAGGAGGTTCTTTGGGGTGTGCCGAGTTTTTTACAGTGTTATACCAAGAAGTAATGGATTATTCTACAGATTTCTCAATGGATGGAATTAATGAAGATTTATTCTTTTTATCTAACGGACACATATCGCCAGTTTATTACAGTGTATTATCACGTAGCGGATTTTTTCCAGTATCAGAATTATCAACCTTTAGATTGTTGAATACGCGTTTGCAAGGGCATCCAACTACACATGATAATTTACCAGGAATTAGAATTGCATCAGGTTCGTTAGGACAAGGAATGAGTGTTGCTATTGGTGCAGCAGAAACCAAAAAATTAAATGGCGATGATAAGTTAGTTTACACATTACATGGTGATGGCGAATTACAAGAGGGGCAAGTTTGGGAATCGATGATGTATGCTACCGGTAAAAAAATTGACAATTTAATTTCGACAGTAGATTATAACGGTCAACAAATAGATGGCTCTACAGATACCGTTTTACCACTAGGAGATTTAAAAGCAAAATTTGAAGCTTTTGGTTGGGATGTATTAAAAGTAAGAAAAGGAAATGATATTGATGCTATCATTGCTGGTTTGAAAGAAGCAAAATCAAAAACCGGAAAAGGAAAACCAGTTTGTGTTTTGTTATATACTGATATGGGCTATGGAGTAGATTTTATGGCTGGCACACATGCATGGCACGGAAAACCACCAAATGATGAACAGTTAGAAAGTGCATTAGCACAGAATCCTGAAACACTAGGAGATTATTAAAAATATTGAGCTCGCCATATGGCGAGCTTTTTTTATGATTTTTTTATACTATATAAAGTATGCTGTTGTAAGTAAAGTTTTACATTTACGTCATACAACCAAATTAAACTTAAAATTAAATGAAAATAGGAATTGTATGTTACCCAACCTTTGGAGGTAGTGGTGTTGTAGCAACTGAATTAGGTATGGCATTAGCTAATAAAGGGCATGAAGTTCATTTTATTACAAGTAAGCATCCGGTTAGATTAGATTTATTATCTAAGAATATTCATTTCCACGAAGTATTTGTTGAGGAGTATCCTGTGTTTCATTATCAACCGTATGAATTAGCACTTTCGACAAAGTTGGTTGAAGTAGTAAGCGCCTATGATTTAGAAATTTTGCATGTTCATTATGCAATTCCACATGCATATGCTGCATACATGGCAAAGCAAATGTTATTGCGTAGAGGTATAGATGTAAAAGTTGTAACTACTTTACACGGAACAGATATAACATTGGTGGGTAGTCACCCTACTTATAAAGCTGCTGTTGAATTTAGCATTAACAATTCTGATTTTGTTACGGCAGTATCTCATGATTTAAAAAAGGATACACTTCGATTATTTAATATTGATGTACCTATTCATGTTATTTATAATTTTATTGATTTTGAGCAATATCCAAGAATCAAAGATGGAGATTGTTCTAGAAGTGCTTTAGCTGCAGATAATGAAAAAATTATTACACATGTTAGTAATATGCGTTCTGTAAAAAGACCATTGGATGTTGTTGAAGTATTTTATCAAATCCAAAAAGAGATTCCATCAAAATTATTATTAGTAGGAGAGGGGCCAGAAATAGAGAAAGTAGAGTACAGAGTTAAAGAACTGGGAATTTATGAAAAAGTGATATTTTTAGGAAACAGTAATGATGTTTATAAGGTATTATGTTATTCTGATTTGTTTATTCTACCATCTATAAATGAAAGTTTTGGACTAGCCGCTTTAGAAGCTATGGCAGCTAAAACACCTGTTATATCAACTAATACAGGAGGAATACCAGAAGTTAATATTCATGGTGAGACAGGTTTTTTAAGTGATTTAGGAAATGTGAATGAAATGGCTGCTAATGCAATTCATTTACTAAAGAATGAACAATTACTTAACCAATTTAAAGAGAATGCTCAAATGCAGGCGAGGGAGTTTTCTATGGATAAGATTTTGCCTTTATATGAAGAAGCCTATAGAAGTATTGATGTAGGATGTTGTTGATATTTTAGTATATTTGAAAACATTACTTTTCAACAATACTACAATGGATAAAAAACTACTATTAGCCCTTATAATTTCATTAAACTCTTTTTTCTTAATAGCACAGATTTCATTTTCAGAAAATGCTGTAGGTTTGGGTGTTACAGTAAACTATTATGGTAATGCTGCTGCTTTTTTAACCGGAGGAGTCTCTTTTTGTGACTTTGATGGTGATGGTTGGGATGATTTATCTTTTGCTACAGAAACTGGAAATACAGTTAGGTTTTTTAAAAATAATGGAGGCAGTTTTACAGAAATATCAAATCTAGGCCCTATTTTTAATTCTGATAAGACCTTACAAATAAACTGGGTAGATTATGACAATGATGGAGACAAAGACTTATTTATTGTTTCGCATAGCGGTTCAAATAAGTTATACCAAAATGATGGGACCTTTACTTTTTCTGATGTAACCTTATCAGCAGGAATTGATATATCAACACTTTACGCTTTTGGTGCTTCTTGGGGAGATTATAACAATGATTCATATCTAGATATTTTCATTTCATATAGGGATGAGTCGCAGCCAACTGATATTTATTTTAATACCCTTTATAAAAATAATGGAGACGGAACATTTACCGATGTGAGTGCTACAGCAGGATTAGACCTTACAGAGAATAGACTTCCCTTCTATTCTTCCTTTTTTGATTATGATAATGATGGGTGGCAAGATATTTATATAGCTAATGATAAACAAGATAATGAAAATAGAATGTATCACAATAATGGTGATGGTACATTTTCTGATACAAGTATTGCTTCAGGAACAAATATACTCATTGATGCCATGTCAACAACTATAAGTGATTGTAACAATGATGGCTACTTAGATATTTATGTTACAAATACCCAAATGGGTAATGTTTTTTTAGAAAATAATGGAGATGGTACATTTACTGATATAGCTTCAACAAACGGAACCTTAATGGAAACTGTTGCTTGGGGGGCTGTCTTTTTGGATGCTGACAATGATATGGATACCGATTTGTATGTAAGTGGATTGTTTACAACAGCAAATCAACCAAGCTTTTTGCCTTCTGCATTTTATGAAAATCAAGGAAATGATACTTTTGCAATTCCTAATACTGCAGGTTCTGGTTTTGATGCTGATGATAGTATGAGTTATTCTAATGCAATTGGTGATGTTGATAATGATGGATATCCAGATATTGTTGTGGTTAATAGAGAGTCAAACAATTTTATTTTTCAGAACAATGGGAGCGGTAATAATTATTTGAAAGTTAATTTAGAAAGGACCACAAGTAATAGAGATGGAATAGGGTCTTGGATTCAGGCTTATAATAATGGAGTGCCACAAAACAGATATACTTTGTTAGGTGAAGGTTTTAATTCTCAAAATTCTAATTCAGAATTTTTTGGATTAGGAACTGAGACCGTGGTAGATTCTTTAAAAGTAAAATGGTTAAGTGGTACTGTAGATGTTCTTTACAATGTACCTGTAAATCAAATACTTTCGATTGTAGAAGGAGCTTCTTTATCTGTTGATAATTTTGAATTATCTAATGTAATAAATGTACATCCAAACCCAAGTATTAGTGGTAGGTTTCAATTAAATTTTTCTAATTTCGACGTCAGTAAAAATTATCAATATGTACTATTTGATGCTTTAGGGAGAGAATTAAAACAGAAGAAAATAGATTTATCGACTAGTTATGTTGACCTCAAAGATTTTAATAGAGGTATTTATTTTTTACAAATTACTTCTGATAATCAATCAATAACAAAAAAGCTGATTTTTAACTAAGGTAATAATCCAAACTTTCTACAATCAGTTCTTTAGAAACTTTACAATTAAATTTATAGTTTTCTAAATCTGTCAATAAAACAAAATTGACATCACCATTAGTATTCTTCTTATCGTGGATAAGCAATTTTATGATAGGGGTAAAGTCATCTTTATTAATAACTACTTTTCCAAAGATATCTATGATATGTTTTTTGATTTCATCCAAAATATTTTTGGGAAAATCAAATAGTTTATTTGAAATATAAGCTTCGGTAATCATGCCAAAAGCAATTGCTTCACCGTGAGTTAAGTTCTCTTTGTCTTTTGATTCTAAAAAGTAAGATTCAATGGCATGACCAAGGGTATGACCGTAATTCAGCACTTTTCTTAAACCATTTTCTCTAGGATCTTTTAATACAACTTCATTTTTAATTTCAATAGAGCGATAAATTAATTTGTCTATTTTGTCACCATTAATTTCTGTGAAATTTTTGCTGCTATTCCAAAGATTAGCATCATAAGTCAAGCCATATTTAATTACTTCAGCCATACCAGAACGTATTTCTCTTACTGATACTGTTGATAGATATTGAGAATCTATCAAAACCATTTCAGGGTTAGAAAACATCCCGACTTGATTTTTTAGTACTCCTAAATCTACTCCTGTTTTACCACCGGCAGAAGCATCTACCATACTCAAAAGTGTAGTTGGGATATTGATAAAGCTAATTCCTCGTTTAAAGGTTGAAGCTACAAATCCACCGATATCAGTAATTACTCCTCCTCCTAAATTAATCATCAAACTTTTACGGTCTGCACCTAATTCTGTCAGAACATTCCAAAGATTTATACAAGATTCGATGTTTTTATTTTCCTCTCCAGATTCAATTTCTATGATTTCTATTTCAGCGGTGGTTGCTACTTGCTGAATAAAGATTGGGTAACAGTGTTTATGCGAATTTTCATCAACTAGAACAAAAATTTTTGTAGGCATATTATCAGCTAGATAGCTATTTAATTCGACATACGAATTATTGTTAAAATGGATTAAATAATTGTCTGATTGTATAGATTTCATCACTAAAAATTAGGTTGCAAAATAAGTCTAAAAATTGAAAAGAGTGACTATATTTGCTAAAACATTTTGTATGAATAAACTATTTAGCAACACAGAAATCGCCTTTCAAATTAAGACTGACACTGAATTAGAAAGAGCTTATTTTTTATTTAAAATGATACAGAATGAGCCGTTGGTTCGTATTGGTACAGCTGTTACAAATTTTGCTTTAAAAACAAAAATGCCTGTTGAGAAGTTAATTCGAATGACTGTTTTTGATCATTTTTGTGGAGGTGTAACAGAAGAAGATTGTATGCCAAAGATTGATAAAATGTATTCTAAAAAGGTGTATTCTATTTTAGATTATTCGGTAGAGGGTAAAGAAAGTGAAAAGCAGTTTAATCATGCTTTAGAAAAAACCATGAATACGCTTGAATTTGCAAAAGAAAAAGAGAGTATACCATTTGCTGTTTTTAAACCTTCAGGGTTTGGACGCCTAGAATTATATCAAAAAGTAACTGAAAAAACATCACTTTCTAGTGAAGAGCAAGAAGAGTGGGATAATGTTGTTGCCAGATATCAAAAAGTAGGACAAATGGCTTTTGATTATAATGTTCCTTTATTAATAGATGCTGAAGAAAGTTGGATGCAAGGAGCAGCAGATGATTTGATAGAAAACTTAATGGTACAATTTAACAAAGATAAGGCTATCGTATTTGGGACACTGCAAATGTATCGTTGGGATAGATTAGACTATTTAAAGGTCTTGCACGAAAGAGCTAAGGCTCAAGGTTTTCATATCGGGATGAAATTAGTGAGAGGTGCTTATCTTGAAAAAGAGAATGAACGTGCAGAAGAATTAGGTTATCCAACACCCATCTGTAAATCAAAAGAAGAGACAGACAAAAATTATGACGATGCTTTACGTTATATGGCTGAGCATAAAAAAATGGCAGTTTATGCGGGTACTCATAATGAAGAAAGTTCTTATTTGTTGATGCAATTAGCAAGTGATGCGAATCTAGAAAAAAATGGTTCAAGATTATGGTTTGGGCAATTGTACGGCATGAGTGACCATATTAGCTTTAATTTAGCGGCCCAAGGATATAATGTTTCTAAATATTTACCATTTGGACCAGTACGAGATGTTATGCCTTACTTGATTAGAAGAGCAGAGGAGAACACTTCTGTTGCTGGACAAACAAGTAGGGAATTAAATCTTTTAAAGACAGAGCGTAAAAGAAGAAAAATTTAATTTTGAATTACATAGCACTTTTAAGAGGGATAAATGTAGGTGGTCATAAAAAAATATTAATGGCCGACTTAAAAGAGTTACTTATCAATGAAGGATTAAATAATGTTCAAACATACATTCAATCAGGTAATGTAATTTTTGAATCTGATGAAAATCAGACAACATTATCAAAAAATATTTCTACCTATATATATAAGGAGTATCAATTTGAAGTTCCTGTTTTGATAAAAACTGTTGCAGAGTGGGAGGTTGCTCTAAACAACAATCCATTTTTAAAAGATGATTCTGAAGTTGACATCAAAAAATTGTATGTAACTTTTTTATCTGATACTCCTACAAAAGAAAACGCTAAAAATTTGTTAGAACTAGATTATTCTCCCGACAAATTCGCTTTACAAGATAATTTGATCTATTCTTATTACCCAAATGGTTCTGGAAAATCAAAAATGACTATCAATATATTTGAAAAGAAATTAAAAGTTTCTGCTACAAGTAGAAATTGGAATACTATAAATAAGTTGTTTGAGCTTTTATCTTCGAAAAAACATAATTAAAATCTACATCATTTTTTAAAAATAAAACAACTACTTTTGCGCTTTCAAAAAATGAAATATGCAATCTATTAGAAACATCGCTATTATAGCACACGTAGATCACGGTAAAACTACCTTGGTAGATAAAATTATTGACCAAGCTAAAATTCTTGATGATCGTAAAGAACGTAAAGATTTATTGTTAGATAACAATGATTTAGAACGTGAACGCGGAATTACAATCCTTTCAAAGAATGTTTCCGTTAATTATAAAGGAGTAAAAATAAATGTAATAGATACTCCCGGTCACGCCGATTTTGGTGGAGAAGTAGAGCGTGTTCTTAAAATGGCTGACGGTGTATTGTTATTGGTTGATGCTTTTGAAGGTCCAATGCCTCAAACACGTTTTGTTTTAGGAAAAGCAATAGAACTTGGTTTAACACCAATTGTGGTAGTTAATAAAGTAGATAAAGAAAACTGTACTCCAGATTTAGTGCATGAAAAAGTATTTGATTTAATGTTTGCCTTAGACGCGACAGAGGATCAATTAGATTTTACGACTATTTATGGTTCTGCCAAAAATGGTTGGATGAGTACAGATTGGAAAGACGAAAAGGATAATATTCTTGATTTGTTAGATGCTGTTTTAGAAACAATTCCAGAAGCACCTTATAATGAGGGTACTCCACAAATGCAAATTACTTCGTTAGATTTTTCTTCATTTACTGGTCGTATTGCAATTGGTAGAGTTTTTAGAGGTGATTTAGAAGAAGGTAAAGATTATATGTTATGCAAAAGAGATGGTTCTACTAAAAAAGTTAGAATTAAAGAATTGCATGTTTTTGAAGGAATGGGTAAAGCAAAAGTTTCTAAAGTAAGAAGTGGAGATATCTGTGCTATAACAGGTCTTGAAGGTTTTGAAATTGGAGATACAATTGCTGATATAGAAAATCCTGAAGCATTGCCAAGAATTGAAGTTGATCAACCTACTATGAGCATGTTGTTTACAATTAACAATTCACCATTTTTTGGGAAAGAAGGTAAATTTGTAACTTCTCGTCACTTACGTGATCGTTTATTTAAAGAATTAGAGAAGAACTTAGCATTAAAAGTTGAAACAACAGATAGTGAAGATAAATTCAACGTTTTTGGGCGTGGAGTTTTACACTTGTCTGTATTGATTGAGACTATGCGTAGAGAAGGATATGAATTACAAGTAGGAAGACCACAGGTAATTATTAAAGAAATTAATGGCAAAAAACATGAGCCAATGGAAACATTGTCTATTGATGTGCCTGAGGATGCTGCTTCAAAAGCTATTAACTTAGTATCACTTAGAAAAGGTGATTTACTAGTTATGGAACCTAAAGGTGATTTACAGCATTTAGAGTTTGAAATTCCATCTAGAGGGTTGATTGGTTTACGTAACAGAATTTTGACAGCTACTGCTGGTACAGCAATTATTAACCATAGATTCAGCGAATACGGACCTTATAAAGGTGATTTTAATGAAGATATTAAAGGAGCGATCGTTTCTTCAGCAGCTGGTAAAGCTACTGCTTATGCTATTGATAGATTACAAGATAGGGGACGTTTCTTTATTGATATCAATCAAGAAATATATATAGGACAAGTTGTAGGAGAAAATAGCAAGTCCGAAGATATGGGTGTAAACCTTATTAAAGGAAAGCAATTGACAAATATGCGTAAGTCTGGAACTGATGATGCCATGAAAATTGCTCCAAAAACAGATTTTTCTTTGGAGGAATGTATGGAATATATTAAGACAGATGAGTATTTAGAAGTAACTCCTTTGAGTTTAAGAATGCGTAAAATCAAATTTAAATAAGGAATCACACTTACATATTTAGATAAAAAAAACACCTTGTTAGGGTGTTTTTTTATGCTTTCTAATTAGTATTATTACCTCTATATACTGCGATAATAACACGATATCAATTCTTAAAACCATAGTTTCATACGTATTTTATAGTAAATAAGCATCAATATGGTGCACGAAATAGGGGTCATATCACTTAAAATTTGATTTTTTTCAGCTCTTTATTACATGTAATTAATGTTTTTTTGCTCTTAATTAAGAGTTAGAGTTAGACTATAACTTAATTAATTTTCAGGGATAAAATCATCGCTTTATAAAGTTATACATATTATTTAATAGAATTATAAAGTATAACTAGTAACTCATGTAAAGTCCTGTTTTATAGCCTATACAAGTTATATCTATACAGGCATTATAAAGAGAGTAAATATAATTATCTTCACTAAAAGTGTATCTTTTTAGTTACACTTAAAAATAATAAAATCTTAAGTTCAATTAGTAAGTGCAACATTTTAGGACAAATATCGGAATTTAACTTCCGATATTTGAAGTTCTAAAA
>JAQRMW010000151.1 GCA_028599075.1 Urechidicola sp.
AATTAGATATTTTTGGTAACACACCATGCTATTGAGAAAACTGAAACTTTGGCTAAGTTTTATTGACCTTGTGAGGTGCTTTTAATTATTTTTGTATCTTTATCGGACACTAATGATTTAAAAAAGTAAATATCTCTTTTAATGTCTGTTCTTGATTAGATAAAAAATCCTCATATTTAATAAACATAACTTTGTCTAACGAAAAATGATGAAACACTTCTTTTATTTGCTTAAGATATAAACCCCTATCTACATATGAAAAAGAGAGGTTTTGATTATACTTATTTTCTTTAATTTCTAATTCTTGTTTTTTAATACAAGTAATAAAATCTTTTGTTTCTCTTTTCTTTTTCACACTCATATTCCAATGAGAGTATGCTCTCTCAATTGGGTTTCGCAATATGGATATAATTTTAATATTAGGGTTATATTCTTTAATTCTCTTAATACTATTATTCCAATAAATATAACTTGGTGTTATTTCTCCGAAGGTTTTCCCCTTTTTGGATAAATCAAAATTATTATGATAAACATTATAATTTGGCTTATTCCTTTCAAAAAAGGAATCATTATCAAAAAAATGAGTCTCTTTTACATTACTCATCTCTATTTGCGAATGTTCACGCAGATAATGATCAATAGCTGTTGTGCCAGATTTTTGTACACCAATCACTATAAAATCTACTTTGAATTTTTCTGAAATATTCATGATTCAGATTTATTTTCAAAAGAATTAATTTCCCAAGAATAATCAGTCATCAATTTACCTATATGACTAATACCTGGTAATTTTCCTGAACCATAAAAATCACCATTAACCACTGTAAAGTTAAAAAAATAATCTTCTCTATAGAGCGTTTTTTTATTGATTAAATCTGTCAATTTAATACCTAATGTATAATCACCTGGTGCTATGGTCAATTTTTGAAGATGACAACTTGCACTAATTAATTCTTTCGATTTTAAAATCATACAAATTATCTGTATTAATACTGTTTAACGTAGAAATCAAATTATCATTTCTGTCGAATATTTGAAAACGAGCAATTAGTTTCTTAGGTGTAACTCCATTCTTTAACTTTAATTTTAGTGAGTATGATTTCCCTAAAATTAAATTAGTAACAGAATGCTCAAATTCATCAAGTAGTTCAAACCCGAGCAAAGTAGCATCATTTACTTTTAACGGAAACTTATCAGCTAAAAAAATATTTGCATCCTTATTTCTTAAATAAAAACTAATCGCCTTATCAACATTTCCGCTATAAGAGATATTTCCATCTTCTAAAACGATGCACCTCGTACATAAACTTTGAACAGATTCCATATTATGACTTACAAATAAAACGGTCCTGCCTTCTCCTTTCGAGATGTCTTGCATCTTCCCTATTGCCTTTTTTTGAAACTCGGCATCACCTACTGCCAAAACCTCATCTACCACTAAAATATCGGGTTCTAAAAAAGCCGCTACTGCAAAGGCAAGTCGTACTCTCATTCCACTACTATAGCGTTTAACTGGGGTATCTATATATAACTCACACCCAGAAAACTCTACTATTTCATCTAATTTAGATTTAATCTCATCTTTGGTCATCCCTAAAATAGCTCCGTTCAAAAAAATATTTTCTTTACCTGTAAGCTCTGGGTGAAAACCGGTACCTACTTCTAATAAAGAAGCTATACGTCCTTTGGTTTTAATACTTCCTGTAGTTGGACTGGTAACTCTTGAGAGTATTTTTAATAAAGTTGATTTTCCTGCACCGTTTTTACCAATAATACCTAGAACTTCTCCTTTTTGCACTTCAAAATTAATATCTTGTAAAGCCCAAATATAATCCTCAGTAGCTTTAGCAGCTCTATTATTTACAGCTCCAATTTTTAAATAAGGATCTTCCTTGCCACGTATTCTAGCCCAAAACCGATTTAAGTCATGCGATAACGAACCCGTACCTACCAATCCTAATCGATATTGCTTACTTATATTTTCAATTTTTAAAATAACTCCCATTATACCGTATCAATAAAAGTTTTTTCTGTTCTATTAAAAAAGGCAAGTCCAATAAAAAATATCACAATTCCAATTACAAAAGTGATAATTAAACTCTCCCAATTAAATTGCAGCGTATCGGTTGCAAATAATGAATATCGAAATCCTTCAATAATATTCGCTAATGGATTATACTCAACAACCCAACTATATTCGGGTGCATTTTCTTTAAATTGACTAATTGGATATGGAACTGCTGAAACATACATTAATAATTGAATTACGAAATTCATTAATAACGATAAATCTCTATATTTGGTGGTTAAAGTAGAAATTAACATACCTAATCCTAATCCATAAATCCCCATAAGTAGTACATATACTGGTAACAAAAGTAAATGTATACCTGGTCTAATCGAAGCTCCTGCAAACTTTGCATAATATATATAGAACCCTATCAGTATCAACATTTGTATAGCAAACTTCAGCAAGTTTGAAAACACTTTAGAAAGAGGCACTATAACTCTTGGGAAATATACCTTCCCAAAAATATTTGCGTTGACTCTAAATGTACTTGAAGTACCTGTAAGGCTTTCTTTAAAATTACTCCACGCTGTAACTCCGGCCAAATTGAATAAAAAAGCAGGAATAATCCCTGTGCTAATAGAAGCAATATTATTAAAAATCAATGTAAATATCACAGATGTAAATAGTGGCTGAATAAAAAACCATAGAGGTCCTAAAACTGTTTGCTTATATACTGTGGTAATATCACGCTTTACAAATAGCATTAATAAATCGCGGTATCTCCAAATCTCTTTTAGATTAAGGTCAATGAATTTTCGCTTTGCAGATATTTCGTACAACCAAGTTTTATCTTGATCATCATTTTGTTTTTGGTATATGCGAGTTTCTAAATTCATTAGTCTTTGGGGAACTTTTATTTAACAAATTCTTGATCTTCTTACTTAATTGCACTGAGTTTTACGAAGTACAAATATTAATGTGATAAAAATAATAGAATTTCTAGAAATGTAATATTATTGATTGGTTTTTATTTATAAAGACATTCATAGTTATTCATTTTACTTTGAATTGAAAACATCAAGAACAACAATATAAAGTAAAAGAAAACTCCTAGCTCAAACAGCTTCTCCTTCAAATTATTCTTTGTATTCTTTAGATTGATATTCCTTATAAAATTCTACAAAAGCCTTAATACCGTCCTCTAACTTAGTCTCAGGCTTAAAATCGATATAATTAAACAAGCTTTCTACATTTGCATAGGTAGAAGAAACATCTCCAGGTTGCATTGGCTTAAAAACAATCTTTCCTTTAGTGTCTAATTCCTTTTCTAGTGCATGTACAAAATCCATTAATGCCACAGGGCTGTTATTACCAATATTAAATAACTGATATGGCGCTACACTTTTTGAAGGTACGGGTTTCTTTTTATCAAACTTTGGATTGTCTCTTTTAGGTGCTAGCGGAATCAATCGCTTTACGCTCTCAACAATATCATCAACATAGGTGAAGTCACGACTCATCTTACCATTATTAAACACCTCAAACTCCTTATCCTCTTCCATTGCTTTTGTAAAAATATACAAGGCCATATCTGGTCTTCCCCAAGGGCCATAAACCGTAAAAAAACGTAATCCAGTACATGGAATATCATATAAATGAGCATACGAATGCGCCATCATTTCATTCGCTTTTTTACTTGCTGCATACATCGCTAAAGGATGCTCAGCTGAATTATCTTCACTAAAAGGGATTTCTTCACTTAAACCATACACCGAACTCGAAGAGGCAAAAACTAAATGATCTACTGGGTATGCTCTACAAGATTCTAATAGATTCAAAAATCCAGTAATATTATTATCAACATACGAATGTGGATTAATCAAAGAATATCTAACTCCCGCTTGTGCAGCCAAATTCACAACAAAATCAAAACGATTAACTTTAAATAAATCCTTTAATTCTGATAAATCTTTTAAATCTAATTTTATATAGGTAACTTCTCCCTTTATCGGTTCATTGTCCTTAATATCTGATGTGTCAATATCCAATTCTCTTAAACGAGCCAATTTTAAATTGACATCGTAATAATCGTTCAGGTTATCGATTCCAAAAACATCATACCCTTCGGTAACTAATTTCTTTGCCAAATGAAAACCTATAAAACCAGCAATACCTGTAATAAGTACCTTTTTCATTAATTGTTTCTTTTTTTTGTATTTATTTTTTGTCATCTAATCAGAAAGAAAAAATCCACACCTTTACTTTCAATTTCTCCATCTTCCAACTAAATTCAAAAGTACACAAATATAAATTTTAGGTTCAAGATAACTTAAGAGGGTTATCTTTGATTAATTTTAGGGTGCTAATATACAAATTTTTATTTCTATAATTATAACGATATTCACATTCCTTTAAATGTAAAAAGAACTT
>JAQRMW010000152.1 GCA_028599075.1 Urechidicola sp.
CCTCGTCAAATAATCCTTTTTTCCCTCGTGGTTTATACATTTCTTCTGTTGTTTTTTTACAGGATAAATATACATATAATTAACTGATTGACAATGAGTTAATTTTTAGAAGTCCCCGTAATAAAATAAGTGTTATTAGAGGTTATGCTGATTATTATTTAAATACTTCCTTAAACCCTATAAATCATGACCCTACTGTTGATGGTTGGCCTCGAAATCATCCAATTGAAATTAATGCGACTAATACAAATGGAATTCAATACTCTTTTGGGGAAATTACAATGATGGGAGCTTCATCTCAAACTACTGATTGGGTGTTTGGGGATGATTGGATTTCCCCAAGTAATGGTGATTTTTGGACTTCAGCCTTTAACTTGACAAAAATTTACAACCCAACAACGAATAAGCAAATTGATTTTGAATATGTTTCATTATACAATATGAACGATTATTGGTTAGAAAGAGGAGCCTTTAAAGTTGATGGTTCAATTAGCCAAAAAACGAAGCAAAGAATGTCTACTAGATCAAAACGATTAGAAAAGATTGTTTTCGATCAAGGTACGGTTGAGTTTTTTTATGATTTTAAAAGAACTGATTTAACTTTTGATGAAGACGAAATTAATATTAATGAAAATGCGTTAACAAGAATTCTTGTGAAAAATACACAAGGACAAATAATAAAAGATGTTCGATTAGAATATTCTAATGTTCCTTCAGAAGAGGGATGCATGGAGCCAGTTTGCAATCGTTTATTTCTTGACAAGGTGTATTTCGTTAGTACTGATGGAGGAATAAAAATTCCAGGATATGACTTTACTTATAACACAACGAAATTGCCAAAAAGATTCTCTTATAAACAAGATTTTTTAGGCTTTTCAAATGGGGCCATAGCTAATCCTGAACCTACAATTGGGGGACATTATATTCCAAAAACATATCATTATCCTGAACAAGGCGCAGATTCTTTTTTGCCTATAGATATAGGAATTAGCAGTTATCAAGAATTAAACGGTAATTACTCTTTAGCCGCTAACGAAAATTATTCAAAAGCAGGGTTGTTAGAAAAATATTCTTTACCATCTGGGGGGTACATCACTTTGACATCGGAGAGCAATGAATTTAATTATTTGGGTAAAATAATTAAAGGAGCGGGCTTAAGAGTTAAGAAACAAGAAATTTTTGAAGAAGACGGTTCGTTAGAAAGAAGTATCAACTATGAATATATAAAGGAAGATGGAACACCTTCAGGCTATATTACCTATATGCCTAGATTTAATGGTTATAAAATTGTTAGTGCCTATCAAGGAGATGAAGATTGGGGGTTAAGAATACATCAGAGAGATATGGCTAACCAAAAAGTAACTCAGAGCTCTTATGTAGGATATGCAAGAGTAAAAGTTAGTGAAACTGGAAATGGTTATACTGTAAAAGAATTTACAAGTCCTAATGACTACCCTAATGTTTTGGGGAGTACCAGCATAATAATCCCACCTGGAAATAGTGCCGCTCAATATGATTTACCTTTAATTGTTATAGGAGAAGCGATAGAAAATGGTTGTTTCCCAAATGCAGTTACTGATATGGATTTAGTGCGAGGGGTTCCAAAAACTATCAAGACATTTAATCAAGGAAATGATTTACTTAAAAAAATCGATTACACGTATGAGTTAAAACAATTTGATAGCTACAGCGATGGAGGTTCAATGATGTATGCAGATCAAAATAGTGACGGATGTGACCCTCATGCTTGGTTTGGGGATAGCGCTACTAATAAAATTGCAAGATATGAAACTGTAAAAACAGAAGAAACAAATTATCTCAATAGTGAGGCTCATACTGTTAGAACAAGTTATACCTATGGAGGGGAAGAGTATCCTTTCATTAAAACAAAATCTATTTTAAATTCTGATAACGATACTTATGGTGTTGAATATTTTTACCCTTTAGACCCTGAATATCAATTCACTTCAACTTCAATTACAAAGTTTTTATGTTCTTCATTTGAATTTTTAGATGATTTGGTTTTGCAAAACAGAATAGCATCTCCAATTGCTATAAACAAATCTAAAAATAATGACCTTACAAGTAATTCTGTAGTGGTTTACAAGAAATTTCCTGCACTTTATGATGCTTCTGGAGTTCCAATAGGAAGCGGTAATATATCTGAGAGTCCATTTTTAGAAAAAGAAATCGTAGATAAAACTGCTTTATTAGACCCACTTCCAGAAGACGCTACTTATGACCCTCTTGGCCCCCTCATTCAAGATGCTTGTGAACTAGAAAGTGAAAACCTTAAATATCTTGTTCATCGCTATGACCAAAATGGAAATCCTATTGAAGTGTCAAAAGATAAATACAGCTCTCATACGGTACTTATTTGAGGCTACAATAAAGAATACTTACTTGGGAAAATTGATAATGCCACATTGGTAGGTATTCCTTCTTCACTTGAAGTAGAAATCAGTGATGTAAGTAATTTTTCTGATGGAGAAGATACATTAACAAAAGAAGCTGAAATAAGAAGTAGATTAGAAAGTATAATTTCAAATTCACATTTTTCTAATGGGTTTTTGACATCATATACATACGATCCGCTAATTGGTATGACATCTTCTACGGACACAAAAGGGTATACTACTTTTTATAAATACGATAATCAAAATAGATTATTACGCATATTAGATCAAGACTTAAATATTATAGAAGAGTACGATTATAATTATAGAAATCAAAGTGAAATTTCTTCAGGAGGTCAAACAACTGAGTGCGATTCATATACAATAACAATTTTAGGCAGGGCAGATGATGATGAATTTAGTTATTCATATACAAGTTGCGATGGCTCTAATATAAGCATCGTTGGTTTCTATGGAGAACAAGGGTATCAGACATTTAGTGTTTGTGTGAAGCAAAATACAGGAGGAGTTACAACTTCTGGTGTAGCATCAGGTATTTATGAATCTAGTTGTAACTAAACAAATAATATTAAAACATCGTATTATGAAAATTGTCAAAATAATATCAATATTAAGCTTCATTATCCTAATCCAATTAAATGTTCAATCTCAAGTTGATTGGACTATAAATGACTCTTTTGAAATAACTGGAAACAGCTTATTAAATTTAAAAAATGAAGGTGAAACTAGTTATGCTATTTCAAAACATTCAATTCCATCTCAGCAAATAGGATGGGTTGAAATCTCAAATATAGGAACTATGGTTAAGCCCCCAAATGGTACAATACCAGTTTATGAGCCTACATTTGGTGATTTAGAAATCGGTTTAGTGGATAAATGTAATTCTTACTTTTATGGGTTTGGTATTGCACGAAAATTTGATAAATTTGGAAATGAAATCTATACAGTAAGTTTATCTGGAATTGGTGGTTTATCATCTTTTAATTTGTCAAATCCATTGACCTCATCTACAACATTCAGAGTTGAAAAGATTACATATTTTAAAGGTGGATTAAAACTTGCGTTTAAAATTGATGGAATTACAGTAGAAGAGGTTTTTTTAGATGATACTGATGATCTGCATATAAAGGTAGAAACAAAACAAGAAGATTTTACATTAAATTATAGTACTAGTGGTTTTGTTGAAACCAATTCTATTCCAACATTTATTTATCCATCAAGTCCAGATTATGATGAGAATTTTATAAAAAAAACCGTTTATACTTTTCCAACAAAGGTTTCTGTAGCTAGTTCTTGTTTAAATCAAAATATTGAAACAATTGTTTATTATGATGGGTTAGGCAGGGCAAAGCAAAGTATTGAAATTGCAGCAGGAGGACAAAGAGAAGATATAATTACACAAATGCAATATGATGAATTTGGTAGAACTAAAAAAGAATACTTACCATACGCCGACATTACTTTAAATAGCCGTATGCATCAAAATGCTCTTTCTTCACAGGCAGATTTTTACTTTACGCCTAAATATGAAAACACTTCAAATGCCTATTCTGAGAAATCATATGAAAACTCTCCTTTAAATAGAGTATTCGAAATAGCAGCGCAAGGTGAAGATTGGAAACTGGCAAATAATCACACTGTTAAATTTGATTATCAAACAAATTATTTTGGAGAAGTAATAGGGTTTTTTGTTAAATATGATGGTGGTGATTTTGAAAACCCTTCACTTTTATTTTCAAGTGATTATGGAGACAATACATTGGTGAAAAGTATAATTAAAGATGAGAATTGGAAAACTACCGATGGATTAAAACGAACCAAAGAAGAGTTTACAAATAATCTGGGTCAACTTATTTTAAAAAGAGAGTATGATGATGACAGCCAACAACTCAACACCTATTATGTATATGATGATTTTGGGAACTTAACATATGTTTTGCCCCCTTTGTTTCAGCCAACAGACCCTATAGATAATGTAGAATTAGAAAAACTATGCTATCAATATAAGTATGATTCAAGAAATAGAATAATAGAAAAGAGAACACCAGGCAAAGGATGGGAATACATTGTATATAATAAAGCTAATCAGCCTGTTTTAACTCAAGATCAAAATTTAAAAGCTCAAAACAAATGGATAGTTGTTAAATATGATGCTCTAGGTAGAGCAGTATATACAGGGATTAAGGAAGGGGATTATTCACGTGTTTACCTTCAGAATTTAGTAGATAATGCAAGTGTAGGAACTTACACCCCATATGAAACAAGAACTACCAATTATACAACAATAGATGGAGTTAACAGGTATTATTCAAGTACTGCCTTTCCAAATAACATTCAGCAACTTTTAACAGTAAACTATTACGATGATTATGGCTCTGGTACAACTATTGTACCTTTTAATCCAGCAAATGGTTCTGCAACTTGGAACGGAATGACAGCGGTAGCCAATGTAAAAGGTTTGCCAACTATAACTCATACAAGAGTATTAGAAACAACTGAATGGATTACTACAGCCATCTATTATGATGAAAAAGGAAGACCTTGGGAGACCTATACAAAAGATGGTTTTTTAAATGTTGAAGAATGGAGTCTTAGTGAGTTAGATTTTATTGGGAATACGCTACTATCAGAAACATCTCATACCAAAGATGGTGGAGAAGGTAGCCTTTGGGCCCCTAAACTATATAATGGTAATATTGGTATGGTTCAATGGAAAACAGCCAATGATTATATAAAAAGAGGAAGTAATTTTACCTTTGATGCTCTTAATAGGTTAACTGCATCTAACACAAAGATTGGCACAACTTTAAACACACAATCTGGCAGGTACCAGCTGTATAATGTGTCTTATGATAAAAATGGTAATATAGAAACATTAAAAAGGAACGGACACACCAATATTAATTCAAATGGTGTAGTAACTTCTTATGGGCAAATGGATAACCTTATTTATACATATGAAGGTGACCAACTTAAAAAAGTTCGTGATATTGGTAATGGTATCTATGGTTTTAAGGATGGTGCTAATATTCCTGAGGAATATACGTATGATGCCAATGGTAATATGCTAAGAGATTATAATAAAAATATTATTAGTGATATAACTTATAATTATTTAAATTTACCAACAGAAGTTAAGTTTGGAAATGATGATAATAATAAAATATCATATACCTATAGCGCTAACGGTACAAAGCTAAGAAAAATCACTAAAATTAATAATGTTTCAACTACTACAGACTATGCTAGTAGTTTTATTTATAAAAACGGTAACTTAGAATTTTTTAGCCATGCCGAAGGATATGTAAAACCTATTAATACAATAGATTATGAATATGTATACCAATATAAAGATCATTTAGGAAACGTGCGGTTATCGTATGCAGATTCTGATGAGAGTGGCATTATTGATGGAGCTTCTGAGATTATTGAAGAAAACAATTACTACCCTTTTGGACTTAAACATAAAGGGTATAACGAAGCTATTGTTTCTACCAATATTGCTCAAAAATTTAAATACAATGGTAAAGAATTTGAAGAAGCCTTAGGATATAATATGTACGAAATGGACATGCGCTCTTATGATCCTTCCATTGCACGTTGGACTTCTATAGACCCAGTCACACACCATAGCATGAGCACTTATGCTGCTTTTGATAACAACCCAATATTTTGGGCAGACCCTTCTGGAGCAGATGCCGACCCATTTTGGGATAGTAGAGGCTCAGGAGACCCTTTTGGTGGGGCTATGTTTGCTGACGGTAATGGAGTTGCTCGTAATGCAGGGCTGAGTACCAATGGTCTAGATGTTGATTTTAGTGATAAAAGAATCAATTATGAAGAACTTTTATTGGATGATGTTGCTAAGTTAGCAGAAGTGTTTGCTCTTTTTAACGAGATTATAAATGCGATGAATGATTATTTAATTTATAGTGCTAATAATGAAGCACTTATTTTCATAGAGAATGAACTTGATAAAAATGAAATGAAATATTTATATGATAATTACTATATTGAAGAAGCTGGACAAGGATCTCTTGACATAAGCCACATAAGCAAAAAAGCTAAAGCCATGGGTGTTAAATATGTTTTAATGGGCACAGTATATCTTAATGCAGAAAATGAATTAACAGGTGTTACACCTTATTCCTATAGTGACACTGAAATCCAATTAGAGTATAATCCAAGAATGACGTCCATTAAAAGTTATAATTCTGGCAATGGTAAAATGAACATTTTTGGTATAGGCACTCAAGCCTACAGTAGCCACAAATATAGTGTAAACTTTAATCACGGTGCAACCTTAAAACTGATGTTTACAACCAATGAGGGAAGGGATAGATATTTAGAAATCTCCCGTCGTGTACGTGGTATTTTAATTGAAAAATATAGAAATTTTTTTAAGAAATGAAAAAGTTATTATTATTATTATTGATTGTATTATATGCTTGTAACAGAACGAAGAATGATTTAAGTATAAAGGGGTACTATTATAAGAAAAATAGTCCTATTCTTTATTCTTTTAATAACGATAGTGTGATTATTTATAATATAAAAGACTCTATTATTGATTCACAAAGTTTAAATATTATAGAAAATAAATTAATTTTAAATAATAAGTCTTACAACTTTAAAATATATAAAAATGATTCTCTTGAATTTGGAAATAGTAAAGAAAAATTTACACTAATTTCTTTTGATTATATAGATTTTGGTATGCAAAATATTTTCAATACAAATTGGCATTCAAATGATAAAAAACAAAAAGCAGAGTTCATTCTAAAAATAAAAGAAGATAATGTACAGTCGTACTATAAACTTCCTGAAGAAATATCTGCAAGATTTAATTCAACCTATAAGTTTGAGGGTAAATATTTTGGTAAATTTAATTTTCACTCTTCCAATCTCAATATGATTTTTACTTCATATACTGGTAAAAGTTTAAGTGGTTTATTAATTAGTGAATTTGATGTAATAGATGACTTTACATTTAGTAAATATTTTTATGACAAATCAAATAGTGAGTTGCTGGGAGGATGGTATAAAACTAAAGATACTCCTTATCACATTGAGAGGATGACGAAAGAATATTTAAATATCCATAACTTAAAACAAACCGATGCATCGAGTATAATTGGTCATCATAAAATAGAATTTACAGAAGATTCTTTGATATGTTATATAGGAGAAGAAAAATATATTAAAAAAGTTACTCATAAAATTGATTACTCAATTCCTGGTTATATTTTATTTAACAATTCTATTCTTGAAAATCAATATATGAAAGTCTTAGATATTTCAAATGATTCTTTAAAATTAGAAATATATAACTCCAAATTGATTTTTAATTATGTAAAAAGGTAATAGGTAAAGGTGGTAATGGGTCAAATTAGGGTATTAACTTAGAATCAATAGTTCTTTAATTACGATTATTTTTTGTGTCTTAGCTGTATGGAAAAAACAGACTTACTTAGTGTTTCAGATCAAGAAAGGAGCTTCATCCGAAGAGATTCAATTAAAATGATAAAAAGAGGTGATAAGAAAAAGGCTATTGCTAAATTTTATGGTTTACATGTTAATACAGTTAGAGATTGGTGGAAGCAATATAATAGAACCACCCTAAAGAAGTTTATTAATATTCTACTTGCATTATAATTTATTATGAATAAATTCACAAAAAATTATAAAGGTATCAAAACCCCGCTATGTTAAAGAAACTAACCTTAATACTGCTCTTTTTTAATTTCATACAACTCCAGGCTCAAGAAGAAGCTAACATTTGGTATTTTGGGGAAAATGCGGGTTTAGATTTTATTTCAGGCACACCAGTTGCACTTACAAATGGGCAATTAAATACTACAGAGGGGTGTGCAACGATTTCTGACTCAAATGGAAATCTATTATTCTATACAGATGGCGTTACCGTTTATAATAAGAATCATACAATTATGCTAAATGGTACAGGTCTAAATGGGCATATATCAAGTACAAATTCTGCAATCATTGTTCCAAAACCTGATAGTACTAATATTTATTATATATTTACTACAGATGCATTTGGTGGACCTAATGGGTTGCAGTATTCAGAAGTTGATATGACACTTGATAGTGGTTTAGGAGGAGTCACTTCTAATAAAAATATTTTATTACATGTACCATCTACAGAAAAAATTACAGCAATAAAACATTCAAATGATAACGATATATGGGTTGTTGCACATAAATTTAATTCAAATGAATTTACAAGCTATTTAATCAGCAATACAGGACTCAATGCAACCCCTGTTATTTCTTCTATAGGATTTAACCCAACAAATATTTATGACACTATAGGATGTATTAAATTATCACCAGATGGAAGTAAATTGGGTATTGTTTATTCAAATACAAAAATGTTAGAGCTATTTGAGTTTGATAATTCAGCAGGCACATTAAGTAACCCAATACAAATTACAGGGCTGCTACCTTCAGGTGATACAAATTCAAGAATGTTTGGGGTAGAATTTTCTCCAAATAGTCAGTTTTTGTATATAGGTGAAGATCTCGATGGTATTTTTCAATTTGATTTGAGCAATTATAATCAAACAACTATTCTAGCTTCCAAGATTGCAATAATTCCAGATAATTTGCCTGCAATGGATGATGAGCCACATGAAACCTTACAATTAGGCCCTAATGGAAAAATTTATGTAGCACATGCAAATTATGGATATTTAGGAGTTATTCATAATCCAAATTTACAAGGTAATGCTTGTAATTATCAATTTGATGGTGTGTTTTTAAATGGCAGAATGTCAATAGTTGGATTACCTCCATTTATTCAATCTTATTTTAATATAAGTGTTGCGTATGCTAATGTATGTTTGGGAGATAATACAGAGTTTTCATTAAATTCAACCGTTGATTCTATTGATTGGAATTTTGGTGACCCAACCTCAGGTATCAATAATACATCTACAAGTTTTACTCCTATACATGTATTTACAACACCTGGGACTTATACGGTAACAGCTACGGCAGTTAGTGGAGCAGATACTGCGGTCTCAACAATTGATATTGTAATTTATGAAACTCCAATTGCCAACCCAATTCCAGACCAAATGGTTTGTGATTTATACCAAGATGGGATGGTTATTTATGACTTAACCCAACATACTGAGGACATTTTAAACGGACAAGATCCAAATCTGTTTTCTGTCACTTATTATGGTGGTGTTTTTAATTACAACAATGGTGTCCCAATTGATTTTCCTGACATGGTAGAAATGTTGACGTTTGGTACAGAAAACCCTGTAGCTGTTGTAAGAAATATTAATAACCCATCCTGTGAAGATTTTATAGAAATGCATTTTGAAGTGGTCGAGGCACCACCTGTAAACGACAATGTTATGGGTTTAAGTTCTTGTGATAATTCTAGTTTTGGAACAGATTATGATGGAATTATAGAAGTTGATTTAACTGCTAAGGAAGATGAAATTGTTAACTACAACCCATCTCCAGATTTTGTATTCACTTACTATTTAGATGCATTGCTTACAAATCAAATTGTGAATCCTGCTACCTATCAAAACACCAATCTATCTGAAACAATTTATGTAGCTGTTTATAATAGTACACACCCAAATACTTCTTGTCTATCAATTGCCAATTTTGATTTAAATATATACGAAAATCCTATCGCTACTCCAATAGTTGAACTCAAACAATGCGATGATGATTTAGATGGATATAGTGCTTTTAATTTAGAAGAAGTAAAAGAAAAAATCTCTACCAATTATCTAAATGAAACCATCACTTTTTATGAAACAATAACTGATGCAGAAAATGGTTTTCCAGCAATTACAAACACAACATCTTATACAAATCAGACTATAAGTGTTGACACTATTTGGGCACGTGTAGAAAATAGCAATGGGTGCTATAAAACATCCGAAGTAAATTTAATCGTAAGCGCAACACAAATACCAAGCAGTTTTCAACGCGATTTTTATACCTGTGATGATGATACTGATGGAATAGTCTTTTTTGATTTTAGTAGTGCTGAAGCTGATATGTTGGCATTATTACCAACAGGTCAGTTACCTGTATTTTCATATTATCAAAACTTAGCAGATGCATTGGCAGAGACAAATGCGATTCCAGATATTAGTAATCATCAAAACACAAGCTCACCTAATTACCAAGATATTTATGTTCGGGTTGATAGTGATTTAGACAATAGTTGTTTAGGTTTAGGTGCTCATATTTCATTAACTGTTGAAACCGTCCCTGTTGCTAACCTTGTTACTATCGCGGATGAGTGTGACCCAGATGGTGATAATCTTTTTGAATTTGATACTTCAACAATTGAAAGCACCTTAGTTGGTTCTCAAACCAATGTGAATGTATTTTATTTTGATGAATTTGGAAGTCCACTACCTAGTCCACTACCTAATCCTTTTCAAACAGGAACACAAATCATTACAGCACGAGTTGAAAATTCATTATCACAAGACCATAACGGAGCTTGTTTTGATGAAACCACTATTTCTTTTTCTGTGGATGCAGCTGCTGTTGCAAATCCAATTGCCGACCAAATAGAATGCGATGATGACATTGATAATCAATTTCCTTTTGATACTTCATTAATTGAAACTACTGTTTTAGGAAGTCAAACTGGAATGATAGTTTCATACACCGATAGTAACGGAGCAGTTTTACCAAGTCCATTGCCAAACCCTTTTTTAACAGGAAATGAAACCATAACTGTTAGAGTAGAAAATCCACTCAACACCATTTGCTATGATGAAACTACTTTTGATTTTGTGGTAAATGAACACCCACAATTTGAACTGGATGAAGAAGATGTAATTTGTATCAATGAAAGCCCGAGTTTAACAGTATCAACCTACAATCCTTTAGGTGTTTATTCTTATTCGTGGACAGACGAAACAGGTGTAGAAATTAGTACCGAATCTTTTGCAACTGTTAATGATGGTGGTATCTATACAGTTATTGCAACATCAGGTGAGGGTTGTGATTCATTTCCACAAGAAATTAGCATCAATGAATCAGAGTTGGCAACAATAACTCATGATATGGTTGCAATTGTAGATGATACTGATAACAATACAATTACTATTGATACCACTCAACTTGGTTTTGGAGATTATGAATTTGCTTTAGATGATGAATTTGGCATATATCAAGATGAACCTTATTTTGAAAATGTACCCGCAGGAATCCATATCATTTATGTTAGGGATAAGAATGATTGTGGAACCAGTGAGTTAGAAATTTCAGTTATTGGCTATCCAAAATTCTTTACCCCAAACAACGATGGCGAAAATGATACATGGCAAATCAAGGGTGTGAATAGAGATTTTTATCCCAACTCAATTATTCATATCTATGATAGGTTTGGAAAGATTGTAGCCGACATAAGTCCAACTTCAGAAGGATGGGATGGTTATTTTAATGGAAAACTATTACCATCAACAGATTACTGGTTTTCTGTACAACTCATTGCTGAGGATGGAACAGTTATTAACAGAAAAGGACACTTTAGCTTGGTGAGAAGGTAAACACTAAATAAACTTTTTAATTTGTTTTACAATTTTAATTTTACCATACAATATGTATGGTAAAATTAAAGCGATTTAAATTCCTTTCCTATAAATTTATAACCTCTAACTTAAGATAATTTAATGAAAAAAATAAGTGTTCTACTTTTAGTGCTAAGTTGCTTTTTAGCTGTTCAAACTACCAAGGCAGAAGCTATTATTAAACTCAATAATGGCGTTGTGGTATATCTTATTGAAGAATCGTGCAATGATTTTGAAGGAATACAAACCAACACAACCTGTGATGAAGGAACTTTGATTATGAAAGGAATGGGAGGCATAAAAAAATGGGTAAGAGACCAATATGCAACACATACTTCACTGTTTAAAATAAAAAAAGGGCATATAAAAGTGATTGATGGAAAACGTGTATTGTATTATAAAAACTGGTTGTTTGGTAAAAAGATAATCTTAGGAAACGTAAAAAAATGAAGAATTTGAAAACAATAAAATATATACTTGCAATGCTCATCATTGTAATTACTTGCAATAGTTGCGATGAAATTATATATGTCACAGACATCTCAGAGGAGAGCGTACAAATAATTGCACCTAGCAATGGAGTTAGTATTAGTGCTGGAAACATCAACTTTAATTGGGAAATTATTGATGAAGCCACAGAATACCAATTGCAAATTGCAACACCAAATTTTGAACAGGCATCACAAATTGTAGAAGAACAATTAACAACCACAACTTCTTTTGATGTTGAGTTGGTTGCTAACGAATATGAATGGAGAGTTCGTGCAATTAATTCTGCTTATGAGACTGCTTATACAACCCATAGTTTAACCGTAGAGTGAAAAACAAAAAAAATATCTATTTTTTAATTCCTGCGGTATTGCTTATTTGGGGGATTATTGGCTATCGTATTGTAAGGTCAATAAACCCACCACAACCCAATGCAACTACCCAAGTTGCAATTACTGATTTTAAACCAAAAGAAGTTGTAGTTTCTAAACCATATTCAATCAATGCCAACTATCGAGATCCTTTTTTAGGAACAATGGCAACCAACAAGAAGAAAGTAAAAAGAGTGGTTCAAAAGAAACCCGTAGTTTTTCCATCAGTACAATATGTTGGTTTTGTAGCTCCAATTGGCAAGAAGAAATCACCCGTTTTTATACTCAAAATAAATGGGCAACAAGAACTCCTCAAAAAAAGAGAAACTGCTCAAGAACTACAACTGGTTTCTGGAAATCAAAAAGAAGTAGTTTTAAAATACAAGGGCATAAAGAAAACATTTTCCATTCAAAACTAAGGTGATGTTCAAACTAAAAGCGGGTGCATTACAATATACCATCTTCATTTCTGTACTGATATTGTTGTTGGTGTCCTCTTTTATTTCATTGGCATACTTGCAACAAAAAACTAGAATGAGTGCCTCTTTTTTTCAAGAAACCATACAACATTGCAATATGGGTTTTGAGTATTTGGCAACCAATGAAACTCCGTACAACCAAGAGATAGAAATAAGTTTTAATGATGAAATTGAAAGCAAGGTAATACTTATAAAAAAGCCTTGGGGGTTGTTTGATATTGTGCATTCAAAAGCACAAATTAAAAATGAGGTTTTTGAAAAGCTTGGGATGGTTGGAGGACATCAATCAGACAAATCAGCATTATACCTTAAAGAAAACAACAAACCATTGGTGTTGGTTGGTACTACCGAAATAAGAGGTGTTACTTTTTTGCCAAAACAAGGTGTAAGAAGAGGGAATATTGCTGGAAACTCTTACTATGGTTCAGAATTAATTTATGGTGCTACTAAGCAAAGCACCAACCAACTACCAACCATAGAAACCATACAAACTATTAAGAGTTGGATAAAAGGAGGTTTTTTAAATGATGAATTGCAACCAATGGATATATATGACGGATTGCAATTGCAAAATTCATTCAATCTACCAACCCGCTTTTTTCAAAGTGATGGAGTTATTGATTTACGGTTTGTAAAACTCACAGGTAATATTATTATTAAGTCCAATACAAAAATCGTAGTTGCAAGTTCATCACAATTGCAAGATGTCATTTTGATTGCACCAGTTATCGAAATAGAAAATAATACTGTTGGTAATTTTCAAGCCTTTGCAACCAACCAACTGCTGGTTGGTGAGGGTGGCAACTTAAAATACCCAACAGTATTGTGCTTAATTGAAAACACGAACAACCCTTTCCCCTTAGGGGAAATGTCTAAAGAACAAAGGGGCTCAATCACCAACCAACCAGTTGCAACTGCAACCAACCAGATTGCAATTGGGTCAACTACTGTTGTAAAAGGCATCGTTTGTTATTTGTCAGAAACTACCAGCAACAATTATATCCCCAAATTATTATTGAAGAGAATGCCATTGTTGTTGGAGAGGTTTATTGTGATAAAAACTTGGAACTTAAAGGAACTGTAAAAGGTATGGTTACAACAGATGCATTTATTGCATTGCAATCGGGTTCTGTATATATCAACCATATATACAATGGACGTATTATAGAACCCCAGTTGCAAGCTCAATATTGCGGGTTGCAACTAGCAACCACTAAAACCAAAGTCGCAAAATGGTTGTATTGAGTTGGTTTAAAAATAGCGTTTCTAAAAAACTAAAAGCATCCTCATTGGTTGAAACCTTGGTTGCAACAGTTTTAATTGTGCTAATGTTTGCCATTGCATCGTTAACCCTCAACAATATTTTTGGAAATGCCATAAAAAATAATACAGATGAAATTAATCGGCATTTAAACCAGTTGCAATACCAATATTCACATCAACTAATACAGCTCCCTTATTTTGATACCTATCGAAATTGGGAAATTGCAATTGAAAAAACTGGTTACAACCAATCGGGGTTTGTACAGTTTAAAGCGTTTCATACAAAACATCACAAAACAATCACTAAAAGGAGATATGCAAGGAGTGAATAAAAAAATAAAGAGTTTTACCCTAAGTGAAATGATGGTGGTTTTAGTAATTTCTGCCATAGTGATTTCTTTGGCTATAACGGTATTAAATTTAGTACAACAACAAATTAAAAGTATCAATACCAACTATGAAAAAAATACGGAACTCAGACTTTTAGAAAGAGCATTGCAATATGATTTTAACAAAGGTGAGGTAGTTTACAACAGCAGAGATAGTTTATTGATTAGTCACCAGTCAACTGACAATACTATTTATGAATTTCATAAAAACTATATTTTAAGAAACAACGATACACTTCATTTTAAAATAATAGCAATCCAACCATTTGTTAACGGACAACCAGTTGCAACTGGCGCGGTTGATGCTCTCTCTTTAACCTTAATGGATGAAATTAAAAACAAAGAATTATTCTTTTTTAAACCCAATGATGCAACCTTTTATATGAACAACGATGGCTTTTAAACTCGACTCCATACAAACTCAAAGGAAAAATAAGACAATTGATTTTGATAGTCTTTTAAAAAAGGAAATCACTTTGTTTCAAAAACCTTTTTCAAATAAAAAAAAGGAAGCTTTTTATACAGAATTGGCAGTTTTATTAAATGCAGGGATAAGTTTAAAAGACACTTTATCTTTAATCACCCAAGAAATAAAGAACAAAAAAGACAAAGAGTTATTTGAAAACATCATAGACAATATTATTAAAGGGAGTAGTTTTTCTGATGCTATTTCTAATCATAAAGATTTTACAGAGTATGAATACTACTCCATCAAAATTGGTGAAGAAACGGGAACACTACAAAAAGTTACCAAAGAATTAGGATTGTTTTTTAAAAGAAGGAATGAACAGAAGAGAAATATCATCAACGCTTTAACCTATCCTATTGTTATTTTAACTACGGCATTGTTGGCTGTACTTTTTATGCTAAAATTTGTCGTACCCATGTTTGCCGATATTTTTAAACAAAACAATGTGGAGTTGCCGTGGATTACCAAAGTAATTATGAGTTTTTCTGATGGGTTTCAAAAATATTTTGGAGTTTTTATGTTGATTGTAATTGCTTTATTAATCTTCAAAAAAGCAATAACTAAAAAAGAGTGGTATCAAAAATTTTCAAGCAGTCTTATTTTAAAGGTTCCTTTTGTGGGTGATTTGGTACGCAAAATGTATATGGCTCAGTTTACACAAGCAACAGCCCTTTTAACAAGTGCCAAAGTACCGATGCTAAATAGCATACAGTTGACTTACAATATGATTCCGTTCTATCCATTAAAAGAAGGGTTGAAACAAGTTGAACAACAAATACTATTAGGAAAAAATTTAAGTGAGAGTTTACAATTGCAATCCATTTTTGATGCTAAGATGATCTCTCTAATTAAAGTAGCTGATGAAACTAACCAAAACGAGTTTATCTTTCAGCGATTGACTGAACAATACAACGATGAAATCCAACACAAATCAAAAATGTTAAGTACGATTATTGAGCCTTTAATTATTGTTGTTTTAGGGGCAATAGTTGCCGTAATCTTAATTGCAATGTACCTGCCGATGTTTAAATTGAGTACCGTGATGGGGTAGAGATTTTGAAATTTGAATAGTACAAAATGGTTTTTTCAACTCTACATTAAAAGAATACTTGATTCAATCCCTCACGGAAATCGGTTAGAAAAAACTCACGGATTTCCGTGAGATAAATATAACGGTTTCTGGGTATTGTGCATTTGTGATATATCTGCAATCTTTACCCCAGGTATTTTCGTATTGAAACGTCTATCTATTTGTAATTGAAAATCTATAAAGGTTTCAGTTATTTGTTAAATATATAAGTAAGTTAAATTCAATTGATATCCCCCACAGATATATTGAAATCCCCAAATAACCTTGAAGAGACATTTCTATGGTCTCTTATTTTCCTATTATTTATACTTTCTTTTATCTTTTGGAAGAGAAGTAAAGCTCTCAGTAAAAGAATCCGCACATTTGAAGAAAATCAGAAAAAATCTGATAAAGAAATATATGTACTCCATCAAAAAAAGCACCAAAATACTGAGATAGGGAAGCAACAAGAAAAACTTAGAATTTCTGAAGAATTGCACGATGGGGTTGTATCAAAACTTTATGGCATCCGCATGAAACTTGAATTTCAACAATTACAAGGTACTATCCCTCAAATTGCAGATGAATTTATAGTACAAGAGCTTCAATCTTTAGAAAAAGAAATTCGTTCTATTACACACTCACTTAATAATTATCAAATTATATCAAACACCTCTCTTCTTCAATTAATAAATGATCTAGTGAAAAGGGTGGCAACTTATAACCATTTCAAATATGACATAAAAAGTGATTCATACATTGATTGGGAATCTCTTAAAGAGAATGTTAAAATCAATTGTTACCGTATCATCCAAGAGTCCATTCAAAATATTATGAAGCATTCCAAAGCCACTTTTGTAAGCCTTGAGTTTGTCAATTATAGAGGTTGTTTGAATATCCTTATTAAGGATAATGGTATTGGTTTTGATATAAACAACCAAAAAAAAGGTATTGGATTAGAAAACATCGAATCAAGAACAAAAAGAATGGGTGGTGTATGTGCTATCAATTCAAATATTAATCTCGGCACTTCAATACATATTGAAGTGCCATTATAAAAAACAATAAATAATGATTAAAGAACTTTGTGTATTAATTGTAGATGATCATCCCATGATTTTAGATGCTCATAAAAATGCTTTTGAGTTTATCAGTACAAAAGAGAAAAAATTTAAATTTGTCATACACTTGGCTAAAAATTGTGAAACAGCTTATCGGAAAATTTTCGATGCCTCATTAAATAGACATTACGACCTTGTTTTGTTAGATATTGGTTTACCTCCCTCTTTAGATGGAGAGATATTATCTGGAGAAGATTTAGGAATGAAAATAAAAAAGTTGATGCCTAAGTGCAAAACCATAATCTCTACATCGTATTCAGATACATATCGTTTACACGGTATTTTAAACTCCGTAAACCCAGACGGATTATTAGTAAAGTCTGATGTGACTTTTAAAGAAATCGTAAATGCAATTAATAAAGTACTTTATAAACCACCTTATTATAGCCAAACTGTATTGGACTTACTACGTAAACAAATATCAACCGATTATGCTTTGAACAAAGCAGATAGACAACTTTTGTATGAATTATCTATCGGAACGAAGATGAAAGAATTACCTTCTATATTACCTATGTCTCTTACAACCATAGAAAAAAGAAAGCATTTCTTTAAAGATATATTTAATGTTCAAAAGAAAAGTGATAGAGATTTAGTTTTAGCTGCAAAAGAGAAGGGGTTTATTTAGTTTGATGTTCAAAAAGAAAAACAACATTACCTGTTTCAACATCGTAATAAGGTAATTTACCATAAACATCTTTTTCAGCATTATTAACTGGCAAATAACGCCCGCTCATAAAGCTTTTTAATTCATTAAACTCTTTTCTGGTAACTGTTTTGTTATCTGCAGGTGTTAATATATTTTTTGCTAGCTCAATGGTAGCTACACCCAATGCAGAATTCCCAACACTTGTCAAATTAATAGAATCTGATTTTTGTATAGCTTTCACTTCTTTCTTTTTCTTTTTCTTCTTCTTTTTATCAGTTTTTGTTGGGTATTGCAATACAGATTGCAAGGGCATAT
>JAQRMW010000153.1 GCA_028599075.1 Urechidicola sp.
AAGAGCTTTAAAATTTGTCTAAATTTCTTCTCAGAAATTCGGGAACGGAAAATATACTTGTTCTTCATTGTTTCTCAATAATTTACAAAGATATAAATTTCCCTAAACTATCTTGAACCTTGTTTTTTTTTCCAAAAGTATGCCAAATGAATATCACTGACAATTTGCAAAAAAAAATGCCAACGTGTCATTTTACGTTGGCATTTATATGATTTTAAACTACATATTAGTTCACAGTATCTAGTGGTGTAATTGCAGGAGTTGTATCTTCTAAATCTATATCTTGAATATCTCTATTGTCAATAGTATTTTGAATACTTGTATCACTTTGTACTGTAGAGTTTTTTGGTACTGATATATTTGATAACAAAATCAAACCCAATAATACAATTGAAAGTGTCCAGGTACTTTTGTCTAAAAAGTTGGTAGTGCTTTGAACGCCCCCACCTAATGATTGTGAACCGCCTCCGCCACCAAATGAAGAAGATAATCCGCCACCTTTTGGGTTTTGAACCATAATGATTAGTACAAGTAGCACTGCTACAATAATGATTAATATTAAGAAGATTGTATAACTCATAATTTATTTTTTTTCTAAAAATTCTATTGCTTTAATTCGGTTTGCAAAGAAACTACTTTTTTCTGGATATTTCAAACTTAAAATGCGATAAGCTTTCTTGGCATTTTCATATTTTTTCTGTTCTAAATATACCTTTGCTAAAGTCTCTGTCATCAAGTTAGAATAATCAGTCTCTACAGGTTCTGAAATTGTAAAATTTGCAATTTCTTTTTTTGCTGGTTTTATTTTAGGATTGGAAGCTATAAACTTATCAATAATTTTAAATTTTGTAGCTTTTTTACTTTCAGATTCTTCTCTTTTTATGGGAGATACTGTTCCTAACTGTAACCATTCTCCAAAGGAGTGCGACTCGTTAGATGTAAAACTTAAAGGTTTGCCAATTTCTAATTCTTCGGTTTCTGACATAGAAGTATCAGTAGTTGATTTTGCTTCTACTTCTTCAGAAATAACTTCTGTATTCTCTGTATTTTCAAAAACAGGAGAAGTAATAAAATTGAATAAAATACTTCGGTCTGTTGTATATGCTGCAGTGGTTTTTAAAGTTTGATTGTATTTAAAACTATCTTGATTTTTTAATCCTTTTAAATATAAAACTCTTGCAGATTGTAAGTAGGGGAAAGCAGAAATCACATTTTCTAAAAGAGCTGTTTGTTCTTCATTAATTTTTGAAGGATGCTTAAGCAGATATGTAAAACCTTGTGTGTTCATTTTACCAATTCGCTACAGATGCATTAAAAATATCTTGGGTAATTCGCTCTAAAATAGCTGAGATTGCTTCTTGTTTTACACCTCCTGTTAATTGAGCACTTCCAGGGTAGTCATAATAAAAAGAGAAGCGTTGTTCAAAGTCTTTATCTTCTTCATACTTATTATAGTAACGAACATTTACGGTAATTGTCAATCTGTTTTGTGCTGCTGTTTGATTAGAGGTAGCTGTCATAGGATTAATTCTGTATCCTACAATTTCACCTTCAAAATGAATATCGCCTCCAGATTTTACCATGTCTAAATTTGTTTGACTGATAAAAATATCCTGCAGTGATAATGTAAAAGCTTGACTCAGTGTTGGTTCAATCAACGCTGCGTTGTTTGGAAAATAATCTACCTGAACTGTCTTAACTCTGGCATCTAAAGTTACACCACCAAAGGTATAGCAACTTTGATTGGTTAGTAGAAAAGCAAAAGCAAAAAGTGTAAATATTATTTTTTTCATTAATTGTATTTTTAATTTTTATCAATCGTCAATTTACAGGTCATATTGTTTTATTTTTCTGTAAAGTGTACGTTCAGAGATTCCCAATTCTTGAGCTGCTAATTTACGTTTTCCTTTGTTACGTTCAAGAGATTTTTTAATCATTTCAAATTCTTTGTCTTGCAATGATAAAGATTCATCTTCTACTACAGTTTCAGCAAAGTCGTAATTTTGATTTTCTTGTTGATAGTTTTCTTCTGGATAAACTACCTGAACTTCATTTTCAATATTTTCTAGTTTGTCTTCTTTATAAATTTTGTCAATTAAATGTTGGTGTTCTTCACTTAATTGAACATTGTTGCCTTTTATTAAATCACGGGTTAAATTTTCTAAGTTTTTGATGTCCTTTCGCATATCAAAAAGAATCTTATACATGATTTCTCGTTCATGAGCGAAATCATTTTTCTCATTAGAGTCTGCAATTACTGATGGTAAATTTCTACTCCTATAATTAGGTAAGTATTTAGATAATTTTTCAGTGTCGATACTTCTGTTTTCTTCTACGACTGATATTTGTTCAGCAATATTTCTTAACTGCCTAATGTTACCTGGAAAATTATAACTCATCAATAAATTAACAGCATTGTCAGTCAATCTAATTGTTGGCATTTGATATTTTTGAGCAAAATCAGCAGCAAATTTTCTGAATAATAAATGGATATCCTCATCTCTTGTGCGTAGTGGAGGGAGGTCAATTTCGATGGTGCTCAATCGATAATATAAATCTTCTCTAAACTTGCCTTTTTCAATGGCTTCATGCATTTTTAAATTAGTAGCAGTTACAATTCGTACATCTGTTTTTTGAACCTTACTGGATCCTACTTTTATAAATTCACCATTTTCTAAAACTCTTAACAGTCTTACTTGAGTTGTTAGTGGCAATTCGCCAACTTCATCTAAAAATATGGTGCCCCCATCGGCTACTTCAAAATAACCATTTCTGGTAGATGTTGCTCCTGTAAAGGCTCCTTTTTCGTGGCCAAATAATTCACTATCAATGGTGCCTTCTGGTATCGCGCCACAATTTATGGCGATGTATTTTGCATGTTTTCTATGAGAAAGGGCATGAATAATTTTAGGAATACTTTCTTTACCTACACCACTTTCACCAGTAACTAAAACAGAAATATCAGTAGGAGCAACACGCATTGCTTTTTCTAAAGCAAGATTTAGATGTGTGTCGTTACCAATAATTCCGAAGCGTTGTTTTATGACTTGTAAACTTTCCATACTATTTCAATTTATTAATTTTCCCCTTTGGGAATTAAGAAGGCTTAATTATTTTCAGAATACCCAACAGCAGTTCCAATTAACGTTGCTGTGGTACAATCCTCAACTTTTACATTGACAAAGTCTCCTATTTTATAATGCTCTTTCGGGAAAACAACCACTGTATTTTGTGAGTTTCTTCCTTTAAATTGTAAATCTGATTTTTTTGAAACGCCCTCAATTAAAACCTCAACTGTTTTGCCAACAAAAGCTTTTGTTCTGTAAAAACTATGTTCTTGTTGTTTTGTGATTATTTCTGCCAACCTTCTTTTTTTGACATCTAGCGGAATATCATCTGGCATTTTTTTAGCTGCTGGAGTTCCGGGTCTTTCTGAATAAGCAAACATAAATCCAAAATCGTATTTTACATATTCCATCAAACTCAACGTGTCTTGATGATCTTTTTCTGTTTCGCCACAAAACCCTGTAATCATATCCTGACTCAGAGCAATATCCGGAATAATTTTGACGATATTATCAATCAATTCCATATACTCTTCTCGCGTATGTTGTCGATTCATCGCCTTTAAAATTTTAGTGCTTCCACTCTGAACGGGTAAGTGAATATAGCGACATATATTTTTGTGATTAGCCATGGCGTGTAGAACACTTAAATCCATATCTTGCGGATTGGATGTTGAAAAACGAAAACGTGTTTTTGGAAATGTAGTAGCACACAATATTAATAATTGAGCAAAATCTACTGCAGTAGCTTGAGCAATTTCTGAAGCCTTTTTAAAATCTTTTTTCAGTCCACCACCATACCACAAATAGCTATCAACATTTTGGCCGAGTAAGGTAATTTCTTTATAGTTTTTATCAACTAAATCTTTAATTTCTTTAATGATACTCTTGGGTTCTCTACTGCGCTCACGACCTCTTGTAAATGGTACCACACAAAATGTACACATATTATCACACCCTCTAGTGATAGAAACAAAGGCTGAAACTCCGTTCGAATTTAATCTAACAGGAGATACATCTCCGTAGGTTTCATCTTTTGATAGGATTACATTTACAGCATCTCTACCTGCATCAATTTCTTCTAATAAATTTGGTAAGTCGCGATAGGCATCAGGGCCAACTACTAAATCAACAATTTTTTCTTCTTCTAAAAATTTTTCTTTCAATCGCTCAGCCATACAACCCAGTACTCCAACTTTCATTTTAGGGTTTATCTTTTTTACAGCATTGTATTTTTGTAAACGTTTGCGAATTGTTAGCTCTGCTTTTTCTCTAATAGAGCAAGTATTTACTAGGACTAAATCGGCATCTTCTAAATTTATGGTCGTATTAAAACCTTGATTTGAAAGAATAGAAGCTACAATTTCGCTGTCGTTAAGATTCATTTGACAGCCATAACTTTCTATAAAAAGTTTTTTCTTATTGTCCGATTTATTTTCGGTAATAAGGGCTTGCCCTTGTTTTTTTTCTTCTATTACATTTTCACTTGCCATACATCAAATTTGGTATGCAAAGATACAACCAAAAACTTAAAATTATGACAAAGTGGCAGAAATAAAATTAGGAGGGTATTTTCTTAAAATAAGGGACTCTCTAAATAGCGGTAGCTAAATTCTTACCCCAAAGTTTTAGCTAAGTAGTGTTATTTAGAGAATTTTTTTATAATAAGTAAGTTTTTTAAATAGAGTAACTCTCTAAGCATCAAAGTGTCAAAAATATTATTTCCTATATAACTATTTAAATGATGTTTAGAGAGTTTCAATTAATTATTACTCAATTAAAATATTATTGTTTTTGAGAAGTAAATTTAGAAAGAACAGGGATTTTAAAATATGATATTTGTCATTTAATGAGATAGTTAAATTGATTCTAAATAGCGATGTTTTAAGAGCGGACTGTGGTAAAAAAAATGCTTTTTTAAGATAAAAATTTGAAATTAAAAAAAACTATCTACTTTTGCATTTCAAATATATCTCCTATTATATAGGATGTAAATTAAATAAACAGAAAAGATACATGGCAAAGAATTTAGTTATAGTAGAGTCACCAGCAAAAGCAAAAACCATAGAAAAATTTTTAGGAAAAGATTTTCAAGTTGAATCGAGTTTCGGTCATATTGCAGATTTACCATCTAAAGAATTAGGGATAAATGTTGATGGAGACTTTAAGCCAAAATACTCAGTTTCTACAGATAAAAAACCTGTAGTTAAAAAATTAAAAGCTCTAGCAAAGAAGGCAGAAACTGTTTGGTTAGCAAGTGATGAGGATAGAGAAGGAGAGGCAATAGCGTGGCATTTATCAGAACAGCTAAAACTAAAAGAGGAAAACACTAAAAGAATTGTGTTTCATGAGATTACAAAGAAAGCTATTTTAAAAGCTGTTGAAAATCCTAGAGATATTAATTACAACTTAGTCAATGCGCAACAAGCTCGTAGAGTTTTAGATAGATTGGTAGGTTATGAATTATCTCCAGTATTATGGAGAAAAGTAAAAGGTGGCTTGTCGGCAGGTAGGGTGCAGTCAGTTGCTGTTCGTTTAATTGTAGAGCGCGAAAGAGAAATTAAAGAGTTTAATGCCAAAGCATCTTACCGTATAGATGGTGAGTTTACAAATAAAGAGGATAAAAAATTCAAAGCTAAATTACCTAAGAATTTTGACACAAAAGAAGAGGCTGAAGCATTTTTGAATTCATGTGTCGAAGCAGATTTTTCGGTGGCCGATCTTAAAAAGACTCCGGCAAAGAAAACTCCAGCAGCACCATTTACAACATCAACATTACAACAAGAAGCTTCTCGAAAATTGTATTTTCCGGTTGCAAAAACCATGATGATGGCGCAACGTTTGTACGAAGCAGGTTTAATTACTTATATGAGAACGGATAGCGTAAATTTATCTAACGATGCTAAAAATGATGCGCAGTCAGAAATTATTTCTTCTTATGGAGAGCAGTATAGTAATCCTAGAAATTTTAAAACGAAAGCGAAAGGTGCTCAAGAAGCACATGAGGCAATTCGTCCTACCCATATGGATCGTCAATCGGTTTCGATTGATTATGATCAAGATAGATTGTATAGTTTAATTTGGAAAAGAACAATCGCATCTCAAATGAGTGATGCACAATTAGAGCGTACCAATGTTAAGATTGAAAACTCTAAAAACGAAAAAGTTTTAACAGCTAAAGGTGAGGTGATTTCGTTTGATGGATTTTTAAAAGTATATTTAGAAGGTATTGATAACGATGATGAAGAGCAAGATGGAATGTTGCCTCAGTTGGGTGTTGGTGAGTTGTTGCAAAACAATTTAATTACTGCAACAGAGCGTTATTCAAAACCACCTTACCGTTATTCAGAAGCATCTTTAGTAAAACGGTTAGAAGAGTTAGGTATAGGAAGACCATCAACCTATGCCCCAACAATTTCTACTGTGCAAAGACGTGGTTATATAGAAAAAGGAACGGTAGAAGGTGTTGAAAGAAATTATTTGCAAATAAGATTGGCCGACAATACTGTTAATTCTAAAACCTTAACCGAAAAGGTTGGTGCTGATAAAGGTAAAATGGTTCCAACAGATATAGGTAATATTGTTAACGACTTTTTAGTTGAGCATTTCAAAAATATTATGGACTACGGTTTTACTGCAAAAGTTGAAACTGAATTTGATGATATTGCTGATGGAAAAGAAGATTGGACAGAGATGATTAAAGATTTCTATAAAGGATTTCACACCAGAGTAGAAGATGTTGCTGCCAATGCTGAGAGAGAATCAGGAGAACGAATTTTAGGGAATCATCCAGAAACTGGAAGAACAATTTTAGTGCGCTTAGGAAAGTTTGGACCCATGGTTCAGATAGGTGATAGAGAAGATGAAGATAAACAATTTGCAAGTTTGCAAGGAGACCAAACCTTGGGAACAATTACTTTAGAAGATGCTTTAGATTTGTTTTTATTGCCAAAAAATGTGGGTCAATACGAAAACGAAGACGTCATTGTTTCTAACGGACGTTTTGGACCTTATGTACGATTTGGTTCTATGTTTGTTTCGTTACCAAAAGGAGAGAATCCTTTGGCTGTAGATTTAGACCAAGCGATAGTATTGATTGAAGCAAAAAGAGAAGCGGATGCACCAATTGCAGAATATGAAGGGATGCCAGTTCAAAAAGGAGTAGGTAGATTTGGGCCATTTATTAAATGGAATGGTGGATTTATTAATGTAAACAAGAAATACGATTTTGATAATTTAACTTACGATAATATTGTTGAGTTGATTGAAGTCAAAAAGCAAAAAGACATTGATAAAGTAATTCATAATTGGGAAGAAGAAGGAATCAGAGTTGAAAAAGCACGTTGGGGTCGTTTCAATATTTTGCAAGGAAAGGTAAAAATTGAAATGCCAAAAACAACAAAGGCAGCTGAATTAACTTTAGAGGAGGTGAAAGCAATCATCGAGAAAAAAGCTCCTAAAAAGAAAGCAAGAAAGAAAACTGCTAAGAAAAAAGCGACAAAAAAGAAATAATTTACTATTTTGCGCTATTGTTAAACCCCAAAACAATTTATAATAGCAATGAATCCTGATTATTTGAATCCGGTTGATGATACTGTATTTGCGCATGCTATGTTGCAGTCTGATCAAACTTTGGGTTACCAAATTAAAATTTACTCTCAACAAAATGGGCTACCAGATCTAGACGGAATACGTTTAGCAATTGTTGCTGTTGAAGAAGGAAGGAATGCTATTGACAATGAAGAAACAGGATTTGGAATAGGAGAAATTAGAAAACAACTCTATCAGCTCTTTCCAGGTAGTTGGACTTCAAAAATTGCCGATCTCGGTACAATTCCACAAGGAAACACAATTGAAGACACCTACTTTGCTGTTGGCGAATTGCTATCTTATTTATTAAAAAAAAATATCATCCCTATTATTATAGGTGGTGGGCAAGACATTACTTATGCAAATTATCGGGCTTATGATAGTTTAGAGCAAACTGTTAATTTGGTGACAGTTGATAATAAATTCAATTTTGGGGCAATTCAAGATGGAGTTACATCGCAATCTTATTTAAGTGCGATTGTAATGAATAAACCAAACAACCTTTTTAACTTTAGTAATATTGGCTATCAAACATTTTTTAATCCACAAGAAGAAATAGATTTAGTAAATGCATTGTTTTTTGATGCCTATAGATTAGGAGAGGTAGCAAAAAATATAGAATTGGTTGAACCCGTTTTGCGTGATGCTGATATTGTTTCAATTGATATTAGTGCTGTAAGAAATAGTGAAGCACCAGCTAATAATAATGCTACCCCAAATGGGTTTTATGGTGAAGATTTATGTGTAATTGCACGTTATGCAGGTATCAGTGATAAAGTAAGTTCTTTCGGAATTTACGAGTACAATCCAAAATATGACAATAAAACACAAACGGCACAGTTAATAGCTCAAGCCATTTGGTATTTTATTGAAGGTGTTAATTGCAGAGCAAATGACTACCCATTTGGCACTATAGAAAAGTATCAAAAGTTTATAGTTCCTGTTGAAGAAGATGTCATAAATTTTTATAAAAGTAATAAAAGTGGCAGATGGTGGATGGAAATAAATTTTAAAAATAATAATAAACACAAAAGACACGCGTTAATACCTTGTACATATCAAGATTATTTGAACGCAAACGAACAAGAAATACCAGAGCGTTGGTATAAAACAATGAAAAAAGTTATTTAGTTATTCCGTTTCAAATAATTAAAGATTTGAACTGTTATTAAAAAAATAATTTTTAGGTTTACGCGAATTTAGAAAGAGATAAATTTTATTATGAAGAAAGTATCATTATTTATACTAATTATTACTGTAATTTATAGTTGTGGTAAAAACGACAAAGGTGAATTAGTAGGTGTAAAATCAAAGAGTACTTGGCATGCTGAAAAACCTTTTGGGATGACACTAATTCCAGGCGGGTCATATACTATGGGTAAACAATCAGAAGATGTTTCAGGAGCATTAAATAGCCCAACACGAACTGTAACTGTACGTCCTTTTTATATGGATGAAACTGAAATTACAAATGCTGAATATAAAGAATTTGTACGTTGGGTAAGAGATTCTGTTGTACGAACTGAATTAGCAATTATGGCTGATTTAATGGGCGACCCTGAAGATCCAGCAGCTGTATTAGCTGCATATCAATTTAAATCTGCAGATACAACAGATGCATCTGTATATGAAAAGTATATGATGGATACCTATGGAAGTTTGGGAGATATTAATTCCCCTACACAGGGTAGGTTTTTAGATTGGAGTGAAGATTTAGTATGGGAACCAAATGATTTTCCTGATGAGTACTATACCGAAGTAATGGTAGACTCAATGTTTGTTCCTATTGAAGAAACATTTGACGGAAGAAGGATGTTGAAAATTGAAAAATTAAAATATACATATTCTTGGTTAGATAGAGAAGCCGCAGCAAGAAATCAAGGAAATAGAAAAGATTATATAAAACAAGAAGTTGTTGAGGTGTATCCAGACACAACAGTTTGGGTAAAAGACTTTAATTATTCTTACAACGATCCAATGCACCAAGATTATTATCATCACCAAGCCTATGCAGATTATCCTGTTGTTGGTGTTACTTGGGGGCAAGCAAAAGCATTTTGTAGCTGGAGAACTAAAAAGAAAAATGACTATTTAAAGACAAAGAAAAGATCAACATCTGTTCCTCATTTTAGATTAGCTACTGAAGCTGAGTGGGAATACGCAGCTCGTGGAGGTCTAGATTTTTCTACATACCCTTGGGGTGGAAGATACACAACCAGTGATAGAGGTTGCTTCTTAGCAAACTTTAAACCAAGTAGAGGAGATTATGCTGTTGACGGTGCACTTTATACTGTTGAAGCAAAATCATACAATGCAAACGACTACGGATTGTACAATATGGCAGGGAATGTTTCAGAATGGACAAATACTGCTTACAATGAAGCTTCTTATTATTTAGGTTCAACGATGAATCCGAATGTTGAAGACAGAGACAATCATAGAAAAGTAATTAGAGGTGGCTCATGGAAAGATGTAGCTTACTTCTTAGAGGTGAGTACCAGAGATTATGAATATGCAGATACTGCTAGAAGCTATATCGGTTTCCGTACTGCACAAGATTACTTAGGTACTAATCTAAATCAATAATCAATCAATTAACTAAAATTTATTAACCCCGAAAACTAACCATTTAAAAACAAAAAAGTTATGGCACAATCAAAATCAACAAAGAAAATTTTTAACATGGCCTATGGCCTTGGAGCTTCAATTGTAATTTTAGGAGCATTATTTAAAATTCTCCACTGGGAGTTTGGTAACGAAATGCTAATGATAGGTATGATTGTAGAAGCAATTGTATTTGCAATATCTGCATTCGAACCAGTTGAAGATGACCTAGATTGGTCTAAAGTATATCCAGAATTATCTGGAGGAAAATCAAAAGATAAAGGAGATGTTCAAGGCATGCTATCTCAAAAATTAGATGATATGTTAGAAGAGGCAAAATTAGACGCAGGTTTAATGCAAAGTCTTGGAGACAGTATCATGAACTTTAAAGGTGCAGCTGAAAATATTGCTCCTGCAGTTGATTCAATTGCAGCAACAAATAGATATAGCGAGCAAATGTCATTGGCAGCAGCTCAAATGGAATCTTTAAATAGCTTGTACCAAGTGCAGTTAGAAAGTGCTAATCGTCAGGCAGAGATAAATTCTGAGTCTGTTGAAAATGCAGCTAAATTAAAAGAACAAATGGAATCATTAGCGTCTAACTTATCTTCATTAAATGGAGTGTATGGCGGAATGTTATCTGCAATGTCAAAAAATTAATTAGTCTTATAGATTAAATTATTAACCACTAAAAACTAATTAATTATGGCAGGAGGAAAACTTTCACCAAGGCAGAAGATGATTAATCTTATGTACTTAGTATTTATTGCAATGTTAGCATTGCAAATGTCTAAGGAAGTATTAACAGCTTTTGGATATTTAAATCAACGTTTAGATGATTTTAACGTAACACAAGTAGATAAAAACGCACTTCAATATGAGGGTTTAGCTCTTAAAGCAAGTGAGCAACCAGATAAATTTGGAGACGAAAATGAAAAGGCAAAACAGATTCGTATTTTATCTCAAGAATTATATACACTTATTGATACCATTAAAGAAGTTGTTTTAGACGGTGTTGCTGAAGAAGATAGACAAGAGTATGAAACACTAGATAAGGCAGATAATTTAGATGTGTATTTGTATCAAAAAGGAAAAGTAACCGAAAATGGCCAAGCTTTTTTAGATGCAATAGCAAAATATAAAAATGGAGTAATTTCTGTCTTAGGTAGCGAGTATGAAATAGTTTCAAAATCAGTTGAAGAGCATTTCGACACTGATGATGTTGAAGCTACAGATGGAGTTTCACAAGCTAAAAATTGGATAGACCATAGTTTTGTTGGTTTCCCAGCCGTGGCATCTTTAACAAAATTAACATTAATGCAAACAGATATTAGAAGTGCAGAACGACAAATATTGAGTGCAATGTTAGGTGGACAATTACAGACAGATGCAAATGTCAGTGCCAATACCTATAAGACGATATTTTTACCAGAAAAGCCTTCATTCTTTCCAGGAGAAAGAGTAAAAGGTCAAATTGTTTTAGGACGTTATGATGCTTCATTAAAACCTAAAGAGGTTTTGGTAAACGGAAGAGTTGTTGAAGGAAGACAAGAAGGAGCTGCGTATTTAGACATAGCTGCTGGATCTGTTGGAGAACAACCAATTAAAGGTAAGTTTGTCTTTATGCAAGATGGTGAAGAGGTAGAAATTCCAATTGATACTGAATATACTGTGGTTGGAAAACCAAGTGATGCAGTTATTTCTGCAGATAAAATGAATGTTGTGTATCGTGGTTTAGATAATCCATTAACAATTTCTGTTCCTGGTGTTGCTGATAAAGATGTAAGACCTAGTGCACCTGGTTTAAAGAAAGCGAGTGGATTAGGAAAATACATGATGACTCCCGCTGCTGGTAAAGAAGTAGTTATTAATGTTAGCTATACTTTACCAGGTGGATTAACAGAGAGTAGCCGAAAAACATACAGAATTAAAGATATCCCTAAACCAATGGCTACGGTTCGTAAAGAATCAGGATTGGTAAAAATGCCAAAAGCGAGTTTAGAGAAAACGACGGTACGTGTTGAGTTACCAGACTTTTTATTCGACTTAGAGTTTTCAGTGAAAAGCTTTAAAATAAAAGTACCTGGTCAGGCAACAATTACTGTAACAGGTAATAAGTTAAATGCACAAGCAGTTACTGCTGTTAAAAAAGCAAGAGTTGGAGATATGATTGCCATTTTTGATGTAAAATCTACAATGGTTGGTAATTCATCGTATATCGTAAAGAATGCGATGCCAGTTAATATTGAGATACAATAATTAAAAGAAAAATAAGATGAAGATGAATTGGAAGAGTTTATTATTGCTAGGGTCTGTTGTTTTTATAACAGCAAATACAAGCGCCCAAACTAATTTGTTAAATGCAACTTCACCAGACGAAATTGGTGTAAAAACTGCTGAACAATTAGCTGCAGATAATGATAAGCCTTTGGCCTATGGTTATGTGGATGATAGAGATATGTTGTGGTCTAAAGTAACATGGGAATACATAGATTTAAACGAACGTTTAAACCTACCTTACTATTACCCAATTCATGAGAATAGTACACAGCAAGGTCGTAAATCATTATTCGCTACTTTATTAAAAGGCGTAATGGAGGATGACTTAACAGAGGTGTATGATGATTCTTATTTTACTACAAAGCTGACGAAAAAAGAGATTGAGTCTAAACTTTTTAGAGTTGATACAACAGATGCTGGTAGAGATGAATTAAATGCAGATCCTAATGCAAACATTGAAGAGTTTATTACTAGAACAGAATTGACAGCAAGAGATATTGAAGGTTTTAAAATTAAAGGTGTTTGGTATATCGATAAGCGTCAAGGTGAAATGAAATACAGATTATTAGCAGTTGCTCCAATTGCTCCTGATGTGCAAACAAAAGGAAGACAAGATGTAGCTAATGTAGCTGAGAAACTTCCTATTTTTTGGGTATGGTATCCAGGTGCTAGACAGATTTTACACGATATGAAAGTGTTTAATCCTAAAAACTCTGCGTATCCTATTTCATTCGATCACATGTTAAATGCAAGACGCTTTAATGCTATTGTGTATCGAGAAGAAAATGTTTATGGTAATAGAGATGTATCGCATTATGTAAAAGGAAATGCTTTATTTCAAGTCTTAGAATCAGACAGAATTAGAGAAATAATTCGAGATAAAGAACTCGATTTGTGGAACTATTAAAATCTTAATTCAAATTTATTAGAAACTCCTGAAAGAAATTTCAGGAGTTTTTTTATGCAGTTTATTTATTGTCATTTCGAACGGAGTCGAGAAATCTCATTTCTAATAAAAGAATTGTTCTTCAATTAAATTGTCTTTCCCGCGAATCCGAATAACTATCGGGAGAGAATCCATTTTTTATTGTCATTCTGAGCTTGTCGAAGAATCTTTAAATGTATCTTTGTAAACACATGAAAAAAGTAGATTATATCATTGTCGGATTTGGACTTGCAGGATTGGCATTTACAAGAGAATTAGAAAAGAATAACAAATCATTTATTGTTTTTGAAGATGACTCTCAGCACTCTTCAAAAGTTGCGGGAGGTATGTACAACCCAGTAATATTAAAGAGATTTACTCCAGTTTGGGATGCCAAAAAACAATTGGAAGTAGCCCTTCCATTTTATAAAGAATTGGAAGATAAGTTTAAATCGACATATGATATTCCAATGGATATTGGACGCTTACTTACCTCGATAGAAGAGCAAAATAATTGGTTTGCAACTTGTGACCATCCTCTGTTGACAGATTATATGATTCCTAAAATTGAGACAAAGAAATATAACGGAATTGAATCTCCTTTTGGTTATGGCAAGCTCACAAAAACTGGTAGAATAGATGCTAATAGTTTGTTGAATGATTATCGAGAGTATTTGATTGAGAGGGATTGTATTTATTTTGAAGCATTTAATCATGAAGCTGTACAACTTGAAAATCATGCTGTCCAGTACCAAGATATTGAAGCTAGCAAAATTGTTTTTTGCGAAGGCTTCGGAATTAAAAGGAATCCATTTTTTAATTACCTGCCTATGCGAGAAGCAAAAGGAGAGCTAATTACCATTCATGCTCCAGAATTAGATATTGACTTTGTTTTAAAATCAGCCGTATTTATTTTACCTATGGGTGAGCATAATTTTTTAGTTGGTGCTACCTTTAATTGGAAAGATAAGACCAACAATCCATCCGAAGAAGGAAAAAATGAGTTAGTAGAAAAACTAAATAAGATTATTAAAGTCGATTATAAAGTAATTGATCAAGTTGCAGGAATTAGACCTACGGTTAAAGATCGTCGTCCTTTGGTTGGTGTTCATCCAAAACATCCACAGTTGGCAATTTTAAATGGTTTAGGCACACGAGGAGTTATGATTACCCCAACTGTTTCAAAAGAGTTATATCAACATTTAGAAAATGGAGAAGAGCTAAGAAAGGAAATAGATATTGCTAGATTTGGATAATAATACCTCGTCATTGCTAGGACGAAGGACGTGGCAATCTGCCTAATTAAAATAATGAGATTGCTTCACTACGTTCGCAAAGACGTTTTGTTGACATTGCGAGGAGTGAAGACGTGGCAATCGCTAAATCAATAAATTCAAGTCTTTCATCTTTTGTCTAAAAGCGGAGCGATCTTACGTCTCTTTTTTATACTTTACAAAAATATTTATCCAAATAAGTCTTGATAATCTAATGGTCACTGGAGTAAAAATGATGAGTGCACCAATTATGCTTGCAAAAGACATATTTAAAGAAAACCCTAGAAACACATTGGCAATTATAAATGAAGCGACTGCAATAGCAACTGTCAAAGCATAACTAACATACATGGCGCCGTAAAAAAATGAAGGCTCTATCATGTATTTTAAGTTGCAGTTGCTACAATTTTCATGCATTTTTAATGCCTGCTTAAACCTGAAAGCATTTGGTTTTACAAAGAAATCTCCCTCATTACATTTTGGGCATTTGTTGTTAAGAATACTGTAGAGTTTAGATCCTTTTTTAAATAACATACAATCAAAAAATAAATTACTTTTGCAAAGTTAATTTTTAAAATTTGTAACTCAGTAACTTTCATTACAATTCATGTTAAATATACATAATATAACAGTTTCATTTTCTGGAGAAGATTTATTCTCAGGCATCACATTTAGATTAAATGGTGGTAATAGAGTAGGGCTTGTAGGTAAAAATGGTGCAGGAAAATCAACCTTGTTAAAAGTAATTGCGGGTGATATAGAATATGATGGAGGTACCATGGCATTTGAAAAAGATATCCGTATTGGTTTCTTAAGGCAGGATATTGATTTTGAGCAAGGACGCACTATTTTAGAAGAAGCCTATGAAGCATTTACAGAAATAAAAGAACTTGAGCGTACCTTAGATAAAATTAATAATGAGTTGGTAGAGCGCACAGATTATGAAAGCGATTCTTACACAGATTTAATACATGATTTAACAGACAATCAGCATCATTACGAAGTATTAGGAGGATATAATTACAAAGGGAATACAGAAAAAATTCTACAAGGTCTCGGTTTTAAACGAGAAGATTTTGATAAACTAACCGATACTTTTTCTGGTGGGTGGCGAATGCGTATAGAGTTGGCAAAACTACTTTTGCAAAACAATGATATTTTGTTACTCGATGAGCCAACAAACCATTTAGATATCGAATCGATTATTTGGTTAGAAGAATTTTTAAGGAGTTATACAGGTGCTGTAATGTTGGTGTCGCATGATAAAATGTTTTTAGATAATGTAACCAATAGAACCATTGAAATTTCTTTAGGACAGATTTATGATTTCAAGAAACCATACAGTCAATATTTAGCTTTACGTGGTGAAATCAGAGAGAAACAATTGCAATCACAAAAGAATCAAGCGAAAGAAATAAAAGCAACTGAGCTGCTAATCAACAAGTTTAGAGCCAAGGCAAATAAGGCAGCAATGGCGCAATCATTGATTAAAAAATTAGATAAAGTTCAGCGCATTGAAGTCGATATGGAAGATACGGCAGTAATGAATGTTCGTTTTCCATTGTCTATTCAACCTGGAAAAATTATTGTCGAAGCAGAGAATTTATCAAAGAGTTATGGTGACAATCACGTTTTAGAAAATGTTGATTTGTTGATAGAGCGAGGAAGCAAGATTGCCTTTGTTGGTCAAAATGGTCAAGGTAAATCTACCTTAGCAAAAATGATGGTAGGAGAGATTCCGTTTGGCGAGAAATTGAAATTGGGCCATAATGTGCAAGTAGGGTATTTTGCTCAAAATCAATCAGAATATTTAGATGGCGAAAAAACCGTGCTTCAAATTATGGAGGATGCGGCTACGGATTCTAACCGAGTACGTGTGAGAGATATGTTGGGTGCTTTTCTTTTTGGTGGAGATGATGTAGATAAAAAAGCAAAAGTGCTATCTGGTGGAGAGCGAAACCGTTTGGCATTGTGTAAGTTGTTGTTGCAACCTATCAATACTTTGATTATGGATGAGCCTACAAACCACCTTGATATAGCCTCGAAAAATGTATTAAAAAATGCGTTGAATGATTTTGAAGGAACGATGATTGTTGTTTCCCATGATCGTGATTTTTTACAGGGATTAACATCAACTGTTTATGGATTTAAAGACAAAGTTATTAAAGAATATTTAGGTGATATTGATTATTTCTTAGAGCAGCACAAAATGGAAAGTTTGCGTGAAGCTGAAAAGAGAACCAAAATAGAGGAGGTTAAAAAAGTTGTAAATACATCGTCAAAAGAAAAAAGAGTTTTAGATAAAGAGCAAAAAAAGTTGCAAAACAAACTCTCGAATTTAGAAACAAAAATTTCTGATTTAGAAAAAGAGATTATTGATTTAGATGCGCAGATTTCTGAAGATTTTGAAAAAGTAAATAATGACCCAGTATTCTTTAAAAATTATCAAGCAAAAAAAGATTTACTAGACGAGGTAATGGAACAATGGTCTGAGTTAGATGATAAATTGAGTGTTTAATTTTGTCATTCCTGCGATCCCGATAGTTATCGGAACAGGAATCTGTGATTAGCATATTAGTGAATAAAAACAGAAGACTCTCCTGCAAGGTTTTTAAAACCTTGTAGGTATTAATAACAGATTGCCACATCACCCTATCGAGTGATTCGCAAAGACGGTTAGGAATTTATTTCTAGTATTCCAATTTGTCTTTCTCGCGAAAGCGGGAATCCAGTAGTAAAAAGTTTAAATTAAATGCCCAATACCAAAAACAGCATCCTACAAAAAGTATCCTTTTCGGGAATCAACCGAAAAGACATTCAACTATTTATAAAGCGAGAAGATTTAATTCACCCAGAAATTTCGGGTAATAAATTCCGAAAACTAAAATACAATCTAAAGCAAGCGCAATTAGAAAATAAAAATACACTTCTTACTTTTGGTGGTGCTTTTTCAAATCATATTTCTGCCACAGCTTTTGCAGGAAAACTGCACGGATTTAAAACCATAGGTGTAATTCGTGGAGATGAATTAGGAGATGATTTAGAAAAAACCTTACAATCAAACCCTACCTTACGTTTTGCTCATGAGTGTGGAATGCAATTCAAATTTGTTTCAAGAACTGATTACCGTAAGAAAGCATCTCAAGAATTTATTGAGCAATTAAAAGATGTCCCGATAGCTATCGGGATGGATGACTTTTATTTGGTGCCAGAAGGAGGTACAAATGATTTGGCAATAAAAGGATGTGAAGAAATTTTATCAGAAGAAACTGAAAATTTTGACACTATTTGTTTGGCTGTTGGTACTGGTGGAACTATTTCAGGAATTATTAATTCTGCAAAACCCCATCAGCAAGTATTGGGTTTTCCTGCTTTAAAAGGAGATTTTTTGAATGATGAAATCAATAAATATGTACATCAAACAGAAAATTGGAAGTTAATTTCTGAATATCATTTTGGTGGTTACGCTAAAACATCCAACGAATTGATTACTTTTATCAATCAATTTAAAAAGGAAACATCTATTCCTTTAGACCCAGTTTATACAGGTAAACTATTGTTTGGTTTGGTAGATTTAATCAACCGAGATTATTTTGATGAAGGTGCTAAAATTTTGGCGATTCATACTGGTGGGCTGCAAGGAATTGAAGGGATGAACACAATTTTAAAGCGACGTAATAGTTTAATAATTGAATAAACTGATATTATGAAATTAAAAATTCTAACCCTACTATTTGTAAGTCTGTTTCTAGTGAGTTGTGGTGCGAAACGAAAATCTAAAAAAGCATCCAATAAGAGCACTCCTAAAAAAGAAGTTGATGTAACTCCTAAAAAGGTAACTCCACCAGCCAAAAAATATTCTGATGTAAAATTACAATATATTGATACGTATAGTGAGATTGCAATGGAAGAAATGCGTAGGTATAAAGTGCCGGCGAGTATCACCTTGGCTCAAGGTATTTTAGAATCTAGATCTGGATTAAGTGAATTGACTAGAAAATCTAACAATCACTTCGGAATTAAATGCCATAGAGGTTGGACTGGTGGTAAGACTTACCACGACGATGACGAAAAAGGAGAGTGCTTTAGAGTGTATAAGCATCCCGAATCTTCTTTTAGAGATCACTCTTTGTTTTTAGCTGAGCGTACTCGTTATGCAGATTTGTTTAAACTAAAAATTACCGATTATAAAGGATGGGCAAAAGGGTTGCGAAAAGCTGGCTATGCTACCGATAAAAAATATCCAGAAAAATTAATCAATATTATTGAGGCGTATGACCTTTATGAATATGACGAAAAGGTATTGGGTAAAAAGACTAGAAGAAATAAAAGAAAAACAGAAAAAGAAGTTTCTGAACCTAAATTTCATAGTGTAGTTAAAGGAGATACCTTGTATTCTATTTCTCGCAAATATGGTTTAACGGTTGATAAACTAAAATCTATTAACGGCTTGGATTCTAATAATATTGATATTGGGCAAAAGATTTATGTGAGTTATTAAAATTATAAAGCTGGAAACCCCACGTTTCCAGCTTTAACAACTAATCAAACATTCAATTATTAACTAGCTTCTATTACCTTTTTCTTTCCCTTTTTGTTTTTTTATTCTTTTCTTCATGGCATTTTCCCGTTTTTGCATGTTCTCTTTCCAATGGTCAAATTGCTTTTCATTTAAGATATTTTTCATTTTACCTTGCATTTCTATTTGACTATCTAAGCGAGCTAATTTTGCTTCATAGCGTTGTTCTTGACTCATGTCTTTTCTATCTTGCTTTTCTTCGCGCATGATTTCTCTTTTTTCAGCACGTTCTTTTGCTAAAGCATATACTTTCTTTTGTTGTTGCTCATTTAACTCTAAGCGCAAAGTCATTTCTTTGGTTTGTAGTGTCGCAGCTTGTTCAGCTGTTAAGTTCATTTTTTTCTGTGCTTGTGTGCTAAATGTCATTAACACAATCAAGGCAATTACTAATTTTTTCATTTTTGCTGGTTTTAATAATTTCTACTATTTCTATGACCTCAATTTTTTGAAAAGGTTTAACTTTGATGAAAATAATTTTTAAATACACACATGAAAAAAATAATATTCTTAGCAGCTATTTTAGTTGCAATGATTTCTTGTGAATCAAAAGGAGATGCAAGAAAACCAACAAAACAAGTTACTGTAGAACAAAACTTAACCGAAATGCAGAAAAACTTAAGTAAATATGTAACGGTTAAATTAACTGCCGATGTCACTAAGTTGACAGATAATGAGCGTAAGATGTTGCCACTATTGATTCAGGCAGCAGATATTATGAATGATTTATTTTGGTACGAATCGTTTGGTGATAAAGAAGTTTTGTTAAGTTCTATTACTGATGCAGATACTAAAAGGTTTGTAGAAATTAATTATGGCCCTTGGGATAGATTGAACGGAAATAAATCTTTTATGCCAGAATTTTCTGACAAACCATTAGGTGCAAATTATTATCCAACAGATATGACAAAAGAAGAATTTGAAGCTTCTAAGTTTGACTTAAAGGGTAGTATTTATACGTTTGTTAGAAGAAATGAAGAAGGTAAATTATATGCAATTCCATATCACCAACAATTTGCAAAAGAATTGAAAGTAGTTTCAGATTTATTAAAAGAAGCTTCGACTTATGCTGATAATGCTGGACTTAAAAACTATTTAGAGTTGCGTTCTCAAGCTTTACTAGATGATGAATACCAAGCAAGTGATTTAGCTTGGATGGATATGAAAACAAATACCTTAGATATTGTTATTGGTCCAATCGAAACCTATGAAGATCATATTTATGGCAACAAAGCATCACACGAAGGCTATGTGTTGATTAAAGATCAAGAGTGGTCTGCTAAGTTGGCAAAGTTCAGTGCTTACTTACCAGAATTGCAAAGAAATTTACCTGTAGATGCGGCTTATAAAACAGAAACTCCAGGAACGGATTCTGATTTAAATGCTTATGATGTGGTGTTTTATGCGGGTGATTGTAACTCGGGTTCTAAAACAATTGCTATTAACTTACCAAATGACGAAGAGGTTCAGTTAGCAAAAGGGACACGTAGATTGCAACTTAAAAATGCGATGAAAGCTAAGTTCGATAAAATCTTAGTTCCTATTTCTGATGTATTGATTGATGAGAGTCAACGCAAGCATATTACTTTCGATGCCTTTTTTGCAAATACCATGTTTCATGAGGTTGCTCACGGATTGGGAGTTAAGAATACTATTAATGGAAATGGAACTGTAAGAACAGCACTTAAAAATCATTCAAGTGCATTAGAAGAAGGTAAAGCCGATATCTTAGGACTATATATGATTCAGCAGTTAGTGGATAAAGGTGAGTTAAAAGAAGACTTTAAGGATAATATGGTAACGTTTATGGCGGGTATTTTTAGATCTGTCCGTTTTGGAGCATCGTCAGCTCATGGTAAAGCGAATATGATTCGTTTTAATTTCTTTAAAGAAAAAGGAGCGTTTACTAGAAATGATGATGGTACTTTTAAAGTGAATTTTGATAAAATGGAAATTGCGATGAAAGAAATGTCTAACCTAATTTTGACTTTGCAAGGAAATGGAGATTATGATGGTGTTGCAAAATTGGTTGCAGAAAAAGGAATTATATCTGATGAATTACAAGCCGACTTAGATCGTTTAGGTACTGCAGGAATTCCTGTTGATGTTGTTTTTGAACAAGGAACGGAAGTGTTAGGGTTGTAAATAGCTTGAAGACCGAAGGCGGGTACTCGAAGTTAAGATTGCTTCAGTCTTCCGTCTTCGGTCTTCAATCTTTAAGCTATTTACTCTTCAAAATTATCTAGTACAATACTTTTTATTTTTTTGTTGAGCGAAGTCATAGACCTGTAGCTAGTATGTTCTAAAATAATCACCACCATGTCGTCGTCTAAATATTGTGAAATTCCTGTACTGAAACCATTCCATTTGCCATAGTGGTACACCACTTTTTCATCATTTTTTGTATCAATTCTAAAACCTAATCCATAGGGTACTTTTCTTCCATAAACCGTTTCGCCTTTAGTGTACATTAGCTCTAAAGACTCTTTAGAAATTAGCATTTCATTGTTGAGTCCATAAATCCACTTGTACAGGTCTTCGGTTGTAGTATATACATTTTTATCACCAACCACAGCGTCATTCACAGTTCCATTTATGGTGATATGTCTCCAGCCTCTATACAATCTATAACCATTTAATTGATTGGCTTGAGGCTCGTCTTTTTCAAAACGATAGACAAAAGAATCGTTCATTTGTAAAGGCTCAAAAATAGCAGCTTCAACAAAATCACCAAATGGCATTTCAGTAATCTTTTCAATGATAGATGCCAAAACAAAATACCCTGTGTTTGAATAATCGAAATTTCTACCAGGGCTAAAGAACTTTGTGGCAACACTGGTTTCTATTAACTCCATCAATTCAGCATTGTCTGGGGCATGCTCTTTTGTCCACTCGTGTTCTGCTACCCAAAAATATTTTGGCAATCCAGATGTGTGATTTAACAAATGCTTTATAGTAACGTCTTTAAAAGGGAAATTTGGAAAATAAGCGGTAACAGTATCCGATAATTTTAATTGATTTCGCTCTTTTAAAATCATGATAGCAGCCGCAGTAAATTGCTTGCTTACAGATGCTAATTGATAAATAGATTCTTTTTTTAAAGGTTTCTTTTTCTTAAAGTTGGCAATTCCAATTTGATTTTGATATACCAATTTTCCGTTTTTAGAAACCAAGATGCTTCCATGAAAATCGTGCCTTTTGTTAATTCTAAAAAGTAATGAATCTAGTTTGTGAGTTACTTTTTTAGTTTCTAGTTTAGAATACTTTTTAATTAGAACTGGTGATGCTTTTACAGAAAACTCTTCAACAATTACAGATGTAGTAGCATCTTTTTTAAGATCATCAGCGTTATTTGAAATAACAAAGCTACTTAGTATAACTATGAGAAAGACTATAAAATATTTAATGTATTTTTTCAAATGAATCCTCTGGGGTTTATGTTTTGCAAATTAGTAAACAACTATAGTAATACAAAGCATCTATTATCATTTAACATTAATAAAACCTATTTATTACTTTAATTATAAAAAAAGGAACCACTAATGTGATTCCTTCTTAAAGTGATTTTCACTTTTATTTTGGATTTAGAATCAAATCAATTCTCGCAACAATATCTTGTAAATGGTAACGAGTGATTGTATTAGGAGCAGACCCAACAGAGTTGGCAGCATCACGCTTAATTCTATTTAGCTCACCTCTTACAACAGGTATTACATCATTTCTATTTGGCGTAACTCCAGTAGTTTTTAAATAACCACTATTAACAGATCTACTTGCTTTTTCTGTTTCTAATAAAGTTGCCAAACGTTCTACATGAGCTCTTTGTAAATTTCTGCGATACGTGTCAATAGACTTTCCAGTTCTTAATTCTGACCAAATTCCTCTACGTAAATCATACATCATTGTTGTTAAGGTATAAGCCTCAGAACCATTTAAAGTTTCGTTTTCAACCATACGAGACATGCGACCCATATTTAAAATATTGTTCAAACTTCTAACTTGCAGTGCACTGATTCTTTCAGTGATTCCAGAAAATTCTGTTCTAGAAATAATGTCTTTATCAATCAACCAAGTTGGAGTTTCGAACAATTGTTTGTTTACATATTTTAGGCTATTACGTTGACGGTCTTTATCAACATGTGCATACACAGCTCCCCCTTGGTCTGATGTTTTAAAGTTTTCGTAAACTCCACCAACGTTCGATGAAACATGGCCCATATAACGATTGAATTGTGAAACCACATGACCATACATTGTATTTAAATCATCATAATTTTCTCCTTCTTTTGTAGTCCATTCTATTAGGTTTGGAACAATTCTTTTTAAGTTGGTAATTCCGTATTCACTTGCCTTGATAGCATCATCACCTAAGTCTTCTGTCTGCGAACTCGGGTCAACAACACCTCCTGCTTGTTGATGTCCAAATCTATAATATGGATCACCAGCATGTGCTAAAATCCAATTATCTAAGGTTTCTTTTTCTTCTTTCTCGTTTTTATCTAAAATAGGACGGTATCCCCAAGAGATAGCATATTTGTCATACACACCAATATTCGGCATCATAGAAACTCCTTCATCACCCGGTTGTGCTACATAATTAAATCGAGCATAATCCATGATAGATGGGGCTGTTCCAAATTTGTTGGTAAACGATGCAGAACGCAATGAATCTACAGGATATGCAGAACTGCTACCCATGTTGTGAGGTAGCCCTAAAGTGTGGCCAACTTCATGCGACGATACAAACTTGATTAATTCACCCATAACATCATCTTTGAAATTAGCAGTTTGCGCATCTGGATTTATTGCAGCAGTTTGTACAAAATACCATCCGTTTAGCAAGCTCATTACATTGTGATACCAATTAATGTCTGATTCTAATATCTCTCCAGATCTAGGATCAGTAACATGCGGGCCATTAGCATTTGGGATAGGAGAAGCTAAATAACGCACCACAGAATAACGCACGTCTTCTGGACTCCAATCTGGGTCTTCCTCAACTGTTGGAGGGTCTTTAGCGATGATGGCATTTTTAAATCCTGCTGCTTCAAAAGCAACTTGCCAATCGTCGATACCTTGTTTAATGTATTTTCTCCACTTTTCTGGAGTAGCTCTATCTATATAATAAACGATTTGTTTTTTTGGTTCTACTAATTCGCTGCGTTTAAATTTTTCAATATCTTCATCTTTCACTTCCAATCTCCATCTATCAAGATAAGTAATTGTTTTACTTTTTTGAGCTTCAGAGCCATAATCAATTTGATTGCTTGTAAACCAACCTACACGTTCATCAAAAATTCTACGTTTCATAGGTTCTTTAGGTAACAATATCATTGAGTTACTCATCTCTAAAGAGATAGAAGCTAAGCTCGTATTTGAAGGTGGTGCAGCAGATTTATATGTTTTTACATGACGAATCTCGATGTTTAAAGGATAGCTTTTAATAGTGTCTATATACGAGCGGCTTGCATCTAAGCTAGAAATTTTATAGCGCTTTCTTCTGTAATTTGGAAACCCTAATGCTTTCACATCTTTTGTAAATAAATCAGTAGCATCTATTACAACCGAAGTAGAATCTTTACCCATTGCTTTGATTGGAAAAGCATACAACACAGGTTCGAAATTAGAATTTACTACTGCCTCGTGTACTGGTAGAGAATCTGCCGCTACTACATTATAAGAAACAACTCGCAATAAAATTTTCTTATTTTTTCGCTCCCAGCGAAGCACTTGCTCATTTTGTTTGCCACCACCAAAACCAATTCCACTAGCGGTTTTAGCAATACGAGTAACCATTAACATTTCTCTGCCCATCAAAGAATCTGGAATTTCGAAGAAATATTTTTCATCAACTTGATGCACATTAAACAATCCCTCATCACTCACAGCATCTTTGGTAATAACTTTTTCGAAAGGTTTAATGGCTCCCTTTTTCTCTTTCTCTTTTTCTTTTGGTTTGGGCTTTGCAGCTTCTGCAGCCTCTTTCTTTTTCTGTTTTCTACTTTTTCTTTGTGCTTCGATTGTGTTTGAAAATCCAATTAACAATATCAAAGTAAAGATACTAGTAAGTACTTTTTTAGTCATAATGTGTAATTAATGAAAGTTAAAAATTCAGCTAACGAATTTATTAATTGAACAGTTAAATATTCTTAAATATATGTTAAAGGAAAATAGCCTCTAGATTATTTAAAAAACAGATTGTAGTCTATGTGCTTGATAATAAGTGTAAAATGATTTATATTTGAGATTCACTTTAAAAACTAACTAAATGGAAAATTTATCATCACAAGAAAACACACCAGCAATGTCTTACAAAGAATGGGCATTGACAATTTTTTTAGCCTCATTGC
>JAQRMW010000154.1 GCA_028599075.1 Urechidicola sp.
AAAATTAAAAGGAAACCAATGATGCTTTCGGGTTTAGAACCGTTAATCATCGATGAAAATAGTAATTTTATCAATGTGGGTGAGCGTACCAATGTTGCAGGTTCTCGTAAGTTTTTACGTTTAGTAAAAGAAGAAAAATTTGATGAAGCTTTAGCAATTGCGCGTCATCAAGTTGAGGGTGGTGCACAGATTGTTGATATCAATATGGATGATGGTTTGATTGATGGTAAAGAAGCCATGGTTCGTTTTTTAAATTTGATTGCTGCTGAACCAGACATTTCTCGAGTACCTATGATGATTGATAGCTCTAAATGGGAAATCATCGAAGCAGGTTTACAGGTTGTTCAGGGTAAATGTGTGGTGAATTCCATCAGTTTAAAAGAAGGGGAAGAAGAGTTTATATCACATGCAAAAAAATTAAAAAGATATGGCGCAGCAGTTATTGTCATGGCTTTTGATGAAGTTGGGCAAGCCGATAATTATGATAGACGTATAGAAATAGCCGAACGTTCTTATCGCGTTTTAGTTGATAAAGTAGGTTTTCCACCAGAAGATATTATTTTCGATTTGAATATTTTCCCGGTTGCGACTGGAATGGAAGAACATCGAAAAAATGCTGTTGATTTTATTGAAGCAACCCGTTGGGTGCGACAAAATTTACCACATGTAAGTGTAAGTGGCGGGGTGAGTAATGTGTCGTTTTCTTTCCGTGGTAACAATGCAGTTCGTGAAGCAATGCACTCAGTTTTCTTGTATTATGCTATTGAAGCTGGTATGAATATCGGGATTGTAAATCCGGCGATGTTAGAGGTATATGATGATATTCCAAAGGATTTATTAGAACGAATAGAAGATGTTATTCTTGATAGAAGAGATGATGCAACGGAGCGATTATTAGACTTTGCCGAAACAGTAAAAGGAATAAAAAAAGAACAAGTTGTTGACTTGTCTTGGAGAGAAGAACCATTACAAGATAGAATCACAAGAGCTTTGGTTAAAGGAATTGATGAGTATATTGTTGCAGATGTTGAAGAAGCTAGATTGCTTGCTAATGAGCCGATAGAGGTAATTGAAATCAATTTGATGACTGGGATGAATGTAGTAGGAGATTTATTTGGAGCAGGTAAAATGTTTTTACCACAGGTAGTGAAATCTGCCCGAGTTATGAAAAAAGCAGTTGCATATTTACTCCCATTTATTGAAGCTTCAAAAGGAGAGGGTGCAAGGTCTAATGGTAAAATTTTAATGGCTACTGTTAAAGGTGATGTTCATGATATTGGTAAAAATATTGTAGGTGTTGTATTGGCCTGTAACAATTATGAAATTGTAGATTTAGGGGTAATGGTACCACCAGAAAAAATTATTGAAGCCGCCAAAGAACACAATGTAGATGTTGTTGGTTTAAGTGGTTTGATTACTCCATCATTAGACGAAATGGTGTATTTAGCCAAAGAAATGGAACGCCTTAATTTTAAATTGCCATTGATGATTGGTGGCGCAACAACTTCTAAAGCGCATACATCAGTTAAGATAGATCCGCAATATGAAAATGCTGTTGTGCATGTGAATGACGCCTCTAGAGCAGTAACTGTAGTTGGCGATTTGTTGAATAAGAAAACTTCTGAAAAGTATATTTCTGATTTAAAATCAGACTATGATGAATTTAGAACGAAGTTTTTAAGTCGCTCAAAAAAGAAAAAACTAATTTCTTTGGATACAGCTAGAAAGAATAAATTCCAGATTGATTGGCAAACATCAGAAATTGAAAAACCGAATAAACTCGGAACATATGTTTTAGAGCATATAACGTTAGAAGAGTTACTGCCATACATTGATTGGAGTCCATTTTTTAGATCTTGGGATTTACATGGTAAATACCCAGCTATTTTAGAAGATACTGTTGTTGGTGAACAAGCAACAGAACTATATAATGATGCGCAAAGAATGTTACAAAAAATAGTTTCAAAAAAACTGTTGAAAACAAAAGCTATTTTTGGTTTGTTTCCTGCAAATACTATCAATGATGATGATATTGAAATTGAAGGAGCAGATAAGGATTTTATCTTCCGAACCCTACGCCAACAATTAGAAAAAAGAGAAGGAAGACCCAACTATGCATTATCAGATTTTATAGCTCCAAAAGAAAGCGGCGTGCAAGATTATATGGGATGTTTTTGTGTATCTGCCGGATTTGGCACCAAAGAATTGGCAGAGAAATACGAAGTAGAACATGACGATTATAGCGCTATTATGGTAAAGGCTTTGGCTGATCGATTTGCAGAAGCTTTTACCGAATATTTACACAAAGAAATTAGAACTAATTATTGGGGATATGCTGAGAGTGAGAACTTATCAAACGAAGATTTAATCAAAGAATCATATAAAGGGATTCGTCCTGCACCAGGATACCCATCTTGCCCAGACCATACAGAAAAATTAACCATTTGGGAAGTGTTGAATGTCAAAGAAAACATCGAAGTTGAATTGACAGAAAGTTTAGCCATGTGGCCAGCAGCATCAGTTTCTGGATATTATTTTGGAAATAAAGAAGCAAAGTATTTTGGATTGGGGAAAATCACCCAAGACCAAGTTATAGATTTTGCAAATAGAAAAGATATGGATTTAAAAGAAGCCATGAAATGGTTGAATCCTAATATAGTTGATAGTTGATAATTTTTCGTTGATAGTAAATGTCAACCAACAACCAACAACCAACAACCAACAACTACATAATATGAAAGTAACAGATTATATAAAAAAATCAAAAGGTAAAACCTTATTTTCTTTTGAGATTGTTCCGCCAGTTAAAGGGCAGAACATTCAGACATTATACGATAATATTGATCCTCTAATGGAATTTAAACCACCGTTTATCGATGTTACTACTTCGAGGGAGGAATATGTTTATATAGAAAAAAAAGGCGGATTATTAGAACGCAAAACAACAAGGATGCGCCCTGGTACAGTTGGAATTTGCGCTTCATTGCAACATAAGTACAATGTTGATACAGTCCCTCATGTTTTGTGCGGAGGGTTTACAAAGGAGGAGACTGAATATGTGTTGGTAGATTGTCACTATTTAGAAATTGATAATGTGATGGCCTTAAGAGGAGATAGTATGAAACATGAGCAATATTTTGAAGCCGCTAGTGGCGGGAATAAATACGCAAGTGACTTGGTAAATCAAATTTCTGATTTAAACAGAGGAAAATATTTGCATGAGACTATTGAATCTCAACATCCTTCACAATTTTGTATTGGTGTTGCTGGTTATCCAGAAAAACATTTAGAATCGCCTAGTCTGAAAACTGATTTACAACGCTTAAAAGAAAAGGTTGATGCTGGTGCAGGCTATGTTGTAACTCAAATGTTTTTTGATAATCAAAAGTATTTTGATTTTGTAAAAATGGCAAGAGAAATAGGAATAACTGTACCTATCATTCCAGGAATAAAACCGGTAGCTGTAAAACGTCATTTGCAAATACTACCACAAATATTCAGTTTAGATTTACCAGAAACTTTGGTAAAAGAAATTGAAAAGTGTAGTAATAATAAAGAAGTGCGTCAAGTTGGGGTAGAATGGGCAATTGCTCAAAGTAAAGAATTGATTGCCGCAGGGGTACCATTAGTTCATTACTATTCTATGGGAAAATCGAGCAATATTAAAGCGATTGCCAAAGAAGTATTTTAATTAACTTAATCTTTTTATGTTTAGCTAATTAAACAATTTGTAAGGTAATTGCTAAAAATAATACTATCATAAATAATAATGATAAAAATCATAAATAGATAGTTGAAAATATGACTATTTTTGCAGAGTAAAAAAACAAATAATTAACATTTAAAAATAAATTATGGCATTAGAAATCACAGACGCTACATTTGATGAGGTAGTATTAAAATCAGACAAACCGGTATTAGTAGATTTTTGGGCAGCTTGGTGTGGACCATGTAGAATGGTAGGGCCAGTTATCGAAGAAATTGCAACTGATTATGATGGTAAAGCTGTTGTTGGTAAAGTTGATGTTGATGCAAATCAAGAGTTTGCAGCAAAATATGGAGTAAGAAATATTCCTACAGTATTATTATTTAAAAATGGTGAAGTAGTAGATAAACAAGTTGGTGTTGCTCCAAAAAGCACTTATACTCAAAAAATTGATGCTGCATTATAATATAGGCTCCAAAGATATTTAGAAAAGACTCAACGAAAGTTGGGTCTTTTTTGGTTGCAGAACTTTTAGAAAATATTTTTGTCGTCATTCTTGCGAAGGCAGGAATCCAAAGGATGTAAAAATTTATTAAATGAAAATGGATTCCCGTTTTCACGGGAAAGACAATTGATTATCTTTGTTGATATATGAGCACTATTTCAGTAAAACATATTAATGAATTAAACAATCTAGAATTACTCGCAAAAGAAGTTGTTGAAGGATTTATTACAGGGATGCATAAGAGCCCTTTCCATGGGTTTTCTGTTGAATTTGCTGAGCATAGATTGTATAATAATGGCGAGAGTACGCGTCATATTGATTGGAAATTATTTGCAAAAACAGAGAAATTATATGTCAAACGATATGAAGAAGAGACCAACCTTAGGTGTCATATCATAGTAGATAATTCTTCTTCAATGCATTTTCCAGAAGTTGAAAATAATTCTATCAATAATCTGAACAAAATAGGATTTTCGGCAATAGCCTCAGCAGCATTGATGGAAATTTTAAAACGACAAAGAGATGCTGTTGGGTTGAGTATATATTCAGATGATATTGATTACTATGCTCCAGAAAAAGGAAGTGAGGCACATAGGAGGATGTTATTGGTTCAGTTAGAAAAATTGTTAAAATCAAAAGAAGATAAAACTACAGACACTTATAAAGTATTACACCAAATAGCCGAAAAAATTCATCGTCGTTCTTTAATATTTTTATTTACTGATATGTTTCAATCAGATAAAAAAGAACAAGAATTATTTGAAGCCTTACGACATTTAAAATACAATAAGCACGAAGTTGTTTTGTTTCACAGCTTTGATGGAAAACTAGAACTAAACTTTGATTTTGATAATAGGCCCAAAAAGTTTGTTGATGTAGAAACTGGGGCACAAATTAATTTGTATGCCAATTCGGTAAAAGAAGACTATAAAAAAGCGATGGACATTTACTTTAATAATCTTAAAATGAAATGTATGCAATACAAGATAGACTATATCCCTGTTGACATTCATCAAGGTTTTGACAGCGTGTTAATTTCGTATTTAATTAGTCGTCGCCGATTTTTATAAATAAGTTTAAAAATGCTTTGTAGATTTAAAAAACGCAGTTATATTTGCACCCGCTAACAGCAACGGTTTGGTAGTTCAGCTGGTTAGAATACCTGCCTGTCACGCAGGGGGTCGCGGGTTCGAGTCCCGTCCAGACCGCAAATTAAATAGCGTAATCGTCTAATAATCAACATGATAATTAGGCGATTTTTTTATGAGGTAATGATTTCAGTACAAGTATTATTTAAAACATTAAATATCAATAGATTAGATTATTTTTTATTTAGATAAAATTTATTTTTGGAAATAATAAATTTCAAATGATATACTTTAACGCAATTAGCGTTTTGAATACTAATACCTTATTTATTTACGTTTTCATCTCCTTTCGAGGTTACTACACAAACTAAATTTCCATCTGACTTTGCCATATTATTTTCCCATTGTAAAGGGCGAAGATTTGATAACTCATGACCACCTCCTTTGGACTGTACTGTAATATGGTCTATTTCCCAACCATACTTAGATTTTCTGTTGCCATACTGATTACGAGTCATCCATGCTCCGCATTGGTCTTTTCTATATTCATTAGGGTTATATCCTGCTACTGTAGTTCCTTTTTCCCAAACTTGTTGGATTTTTTCATCTGTAAATGCCATATTTATTGAATTAAATTATTAATAATTAACGGATTACATTGTTCAAATGTTATTCCATTTATAATTTTTATAAAAGATTATAGAGGAATTGCATAATTAATGTCAAAGTGGCAGTAGTTTGGAAAAGTTTAAAGAGCTTAGAGGTAGTATTGATTTAGATTTTAATTACTTTTGAAATAATGAAAAGGTTTAAAGAGGAAATAGATAATTTATTCACATCATTAGGATTTTTTCCTGATGAGTACACTTTATTTTTAGATGGTCTTCCAATGGATGATCAACTAGAATTCATAACTGATTTATATAAAAGAATATCATCAAAACAGCATATTAGTCAATTACAAAATGAAAATTTTGCTGTAAAAAATATAAATGGAAAACCAAACTATCATTATTCAGTTGAAGACCTTGAAACTGCTAGAAAAACAGAGATATTGCAATCAGAACGAATCCTTAAATCAGAAGGAGTTAGTGATGAAGACTGTTTAAAGTTTAGAGCTACAAAAGTGTTTCATGATCGTAAATTTAACGAGATTAGGTTTGCTTCTTCTGAAATAAAAGACTTATATGGCTCTATTGTTAGTAGGGTTCAAATTACCAGTAGCATTGATGAATTTATTGATAGAGAGTCAATATATAAAGATTTTGCTTTCCAATTCATAGAGTTTCCAGTAGATTTTGATGCTAAAAAACTCAACCTATTCTTAAGTGATAATGATTTTCAATCATGCTTTATGAATACAGATCACTTTAAGTATTTTAAAATAAATACCTTCAAATTGCTAACAAACAGTAATCGCCCATTACTGCTTAACTTACCATTGACTAAGGAAAGTAAAAAGGTAATTCCCAAGAAAATGTATTTGATATCATTAGTGTCCGATAAAGATACAAAAATAATTAAAAGCACCTCACAAGGTCAATAAAACTTAGCCAAAGTTTCAGTTTTCTCAATAGCATGGTGTGTTACCAAAAATATCTAATTGA
>JAQRMW010000155.1 GCA_028599075.1 Urechidicola sp.
CAATTAGATATTTTTGGTAACACACCATGCTATTGAGAAAACTGAAACTTTGGCTAAGTTTTATTGACCTTGTGAGGTGCTTTTAATTATTTTTGTATCTTTATCGGACACTAATGTTATTTAATATTAGTTGTACAAAAAAAGCGTCTCTTTTTTTAATGAGACGCTTTAGAAAGTTTATTGTTACAAAGTTTTATTTCACTGCAACTAACTCTACATCGAAAATTAATGGAGCGTTTGGAGGAATAACGCCACCAGCACCACTAGAGCCATAAGCTAAGTCTGAAGGAATTACAAAGCGCGCTTTATCACCCACTTTTAATAATAATATTCCTTCATCCCAACCTTTAATTACTTGGCCAATTCCAACATTAAAATCGATGGGTTGTTTTCTTTTGTATGATGAGTCAAATACGGTACCGTCTAACAATTGCCCCTTGTAGTGTACAGAAACCATATCACCTTTATTAGCTTGTTTACCGTCACCTTTTTGTAGGATTGAGTAACGCAATCCACTTTCAGTTTTTTCGTATCCTTCAGAATGTTTACCTAATAAAGCTTCTTGTTCTTTAGCAGCATTGGCAATTCTTTCTTCTCTTGCGCCTTCAAATTTTCTAAATGCTTCAATAGCATTAAAACTTTCTGCAGCATCACCAACTCTTATTATCTCTATAGATGTTAAAACATCATCTTGAGCTACAGCATCAACAATATTTTGTCCTTCTACAACATTACCAAAAACAGAATGTTTGTTGTCTAACCAAGGAGTTTCGATATGTGTTATAAAAAATTGACTTCCGTTAGATGCAGGACCAGAGTTTGCCATAGACAATACTCCTGGTTTATCGTGTTTTAATTCTGGATGAAATTCGTCTTCAAAAGCATATCCTGGGTTTCCAGTCCCTGTACCTTGTGGACATCCACCTTGAATCATAAAGTCTGCAATGACTCTGTGGAATTTTAATCCATCATAATATGGTGTCCCTTGTGACTTCACATTATTTTCCATATTTCCCTCTGCCAATGCAACAAAGTTACCAACTGTTCCTGGAGTTTTTTCGAACTCTAAGTTTACTAAAATCTCACCTTTTGTAGTGTTAAATTTTGCGTATAATCCGTTATTCATTTTTATTCTTTTATAGATTAATAACTTCTCGACTGCGCTCGAAGAGACATTAATTTATAATGTCTGATTCAAAGCAATTAAGACTTATTTATTTTGAGTTTGCAAAGATATGGTTTACTTATGTATTTTTGTAATAAAAATTTGCTTGTTTCTATATATATATATATATATATATATATTGCAACTTAACTTAAAAAAACATAAAATTATGAAATCATTTTTTTTAAAAAGTAAACTTTTTTATTCTCTATCAATAATAGGATGGATAGTCTTAAAAGCAGGTGAATTAATTGGAGATTTACTTGGTTAATATTTTTTGCCCAAAAACAATGTTTTTGGGCATTTTTTATTATAATAAATTCAATTCATCATAATTTCTATTAAGTTTTTTTAATAGAATACCATATAAAAGTTGATAAACTAACCAAACAATACCTATAATTATTACCCCAATTATTATGGCAATAAATATTCTCAATACATAAGTTTGTATTGGTTTTTCATTATTCATTGTATTTTTAAGTAACCCATTAATAATACTATAAATAAAAACTACTTCTATAATAATAAAAGAAATTACAAGATTAAAATTTATATATTGCTTAACAATTCTTCTTGTTTTTAAAATTGTTTTCATTAATTTTTTTGCACTATCTGATATCTCAATTTGTTTATACATATTATGAAATTTATATATAAAATATACAATCACAATAGTTGAAAAAACACTAATAAAAATATAATAATTATAAAAACCAGCTTCTTTTATCAGCTTCAATGATATTTGATGTGAGCGACTAAAAGATGAAGTAATTCCAAAAACAAATCCAAAGCTAATCTCGATAACACTTATGTAGAAAATCCATTTAACATAAGAGGTAGATTTTGCCTGTAGCATTTTATAAATATCTGCAGAAGATACTTTGTGGCTAGAGTAATCTTGCGATTTCCAAGCTCCTTTTAATTTATCTAATTCATCCATATTTACGGATTTAATATTGTTTTTAATTTTGTCTTAATTCTATTCACTTTTACTCTAGCATTTACTTCAGTTATCCCCATTAAATCTGCAATTTCTTTATAGGGTTTGTCTTCTAAATAAAGCAAAATCAACGCTTTTTCAATATCAGTTAATTGATGAATTGCTTTGTATAGAAGTTGCATTTGCTCTTCAACCTCACCATCATAATCATTACTTTCTAGCTTGTAATGAAAGTCTGAAATATCACTTGTTTGTACTTGACGTTTAGATTTTCTGTATAGTGTGATGGCAGTGTTTAATCCAACACGATACATCCAAGTGCTAAATTTTGAGTCGCCCCGAAACTTAGGATATGCTTTCCAAAGTTGAATGGTTATTTCTTGAAACAAATCTTTATGAGCATCAGAATTATTGGTGTACACTCTACAAACCTTATGAATGATATTTTGGTTTTCGTCGAGTAGCTTAACAAATTGTTGCTCTAAGTTTTGAGTCACTTAATTTCTGATTTAATTATAAGTAGTACAAATGTAGGATTTGTTACAAATTAGCTTGTTAGATTTTTTTGATTGATGCTTAAATCTAAAAGGTTTACACGTGTTGGTGATGCTCAAAGTTAAGTAATTCAAATGATTTTGCAGCCTTGTGTTAAGTCAATATGATATAAAATAA
>JAQRMW010000156.1 GCA_028599075.1 Urechidicola sp.
TTTGAGTTGTGGAGGCTCTGTTATGATATTTAATAAGGATAGAGATATATTAGATATTCTTAAAAATTATTCTGATTTCTTTGTTGATGAATCCTGTGGAATTTGTGTCCCGTGTAGAACAGGAAATTTTCTTCTCAATAAAAAAATTGATAAAATGATTCTTGGGCATGCTGATAAAAAAGACGCTGAAGACATAAAAAGCTGGAGCCATATTATTAAAACAACAAGTCGATGTGGATTAGGGCAAATGTCTTCTAATTCATTGAATTGTGCGATGGAAAAATTCCCAGAAGTGTTTGAGAAAAACCTTGCTGAAAACACTGATTTTAATCAGGCTTTTAACTTAGATAAAGCTGTTGAAGAATACGATCAAATTATTAATGAAATCTCATCCGATTATGAATAAGTTAGTAAATATTAAAATAGACGGGAAAAGCATTCAAGCCGAAGAAGGTAAAAACTTGGTGGATGTTGCAAAAGAAAACGGAGTTCATATTCCGACCTTATGTTATTTCAGAGAAATTAACCCAACTCTTGGCACTTGTCGTATCTGTACAGTTAAATTAAATGGAAAGCATACCACTAGCTGTACAGCCAAGGTTGCTGAAGGAATGAATATTGAAGTCAATACTCCAGAGTTGTTAGATAACAGAAAAGCAATTATAGAAATGTTATACGCTGAAGGCAATCACTTCTGCCCAACTTGTGAGAAAAGTGGTAATTGTGATATGCAAAATTTAGGATATGATATGGGTTTAACTAATACTCGGTACCCACATGTATTTAGTGATAAAATGGTCGATTTTACGCCCAAGCGTATGATTATGGAATCTAATCGTTGCATCTTATGTAAACGTTGTGTTGAAGAAGTCAAAACAAAAGACGGAAAAGATGTTTTTTCTTTTGTGCAAAGAGGTGTAAAAACACGAGTACATATTGATTATCATGAAGAAGATAAACTTAGCGAAAGTGAAGCTTTAAGAGCTATGAATCTTTGTCCTGTTGGCGCAATCTTGGTAAAAGGAATGATTCACGAAGAACCTTTTGGCGAACGTAAATACGATCTTTTAGGGAAAGATATTTTACCTGTGCCAAAAGATGAAAACATCCATAAGGATGAACAAGAAAAGTTTATTGTTGCAACTACTTCTTTAGCGGGTTGTTTTGGTTGTCATATGTCTTTATTAGATATTGACACGGATTTTCTTGACATTCTAGAGATTGTTGAATTCAATAAATCACCGCTTACCGATATTAAAAATTTTAGCAAACGATGTCATGTTGGACTTATTGAAGGTGGATGTGCAAATGCCGAAAACGTTCATGTGCTACGAGAATTCCGTAAAAAATGTGACATCCTCATAGGTTTTGGAGAGTGTGCTATTATGGGAGGGATTCCAGCGATGCGTAATTTTGTTCCTCTTAAAGAATGTTTAGAAGAATCATATTTAAACGGTGTGACTTGCGAATTAGGAGCTGATATTATTCCGGGTCATGAAGATATCCCAAAACTATTAGACAATGTTTACCCTTGTAATGAAATAGTAAAAATTGATTATTACATCCCAGGATGTCCACCAAATGCACAACATATTTGGAAAGTAGTAAAAAACATTTTGTTAGATGAAGAGTTTTCGATTGCTCACGATGAATTCAAATACGATTAATACAATATTTAAAAAGTTAAAACTTTAAAAGATGTCACAAAAATTAGTAATAGATCCAGTAACTAGAGTAGAAGGACATGGTAAAGTTACCATACACTTAGATGATAATAATAAAGTAAAAGACTCCTTTTTTCATATTGTAGAATTTAGAGGCTTTGAACGTTTTATTCAAGGTCACCCTTATTGGGAAGCACCTGTAATGGTACAAAGACTCTGTGGTATTTGTCCTGTTAGCCATCATTTGGCGGCGGCAAAAGCGATTGATCAAATAGTGGGAGTAGATCCTGAGGATTTATCAATTCCAGCGCAAAAAATTAGAAAGTTATTGCATTTTGGTCAAGTGTTTCAATCGCATGCTTTGCATTTTTTCTATTTAGCATCTCCCGATTTATTATTTGGACATGATGCAGATCCTGTAAAAAGAAATGTAGTGGGTGTAGCGATGGAATATCCACAACTAGCTAAAAAGGGAATCTTGATGCGTAAATTCGGACAAGAAATTATAAAACTAGTTGCCGGAAAACGTATTCATGGTATATCAACAACTCCTGGGGGTGTTCATAAAAGAATCAATGCAAAAGAACGCAACTATTTTTTAGATGGAAAAGAGATTCCTTCAATTGATAAAATGATTCTTTGGTCAAAAGAAATCATAGATTTTATAAAAGAATATCATTTAAAGAACAAAGGTTTCTTAGATTCATTTGCTGCGTATCCTTCAGGACATTTAGGTTTAGTTAATAAAGAAAATGGATTTCTAGAACTTTATGACGGAAACTTAAGAGCAACAGATGCATCAGGAAACATCACTTTAGACGATGTACCTAATGATGATTATAACAGTCATTTTTATGAGAGTGTTGAGAAGTGGAGTTATTTAAAATTTCCATATCTAAAACATTTAGGTAGAGATAAAGGGTGGAACCGTGTAGGGCCATTAGCAAGGCTTAATGTTTGTGAA
>JAQRMW010000157.1 GCA_028599075.1 Urechidicola sp.
CGGTGTATAAGTAATAGCGGTTTAAGAGATAGAACGAAAGTATAAACATAAAATAAAGGTCAGTGTAAAACTGAAAAGTTAGTGAGTAGAAATCCGCTACTACTCATACACTAGACCGTTAGCCGTAAATTACACTCAAACCTGAAAATGATTGATTATAGAGAATTACCTGAGGATGGAATTAAATTTGAACAACTAACTAGAGAAATCTTTATAAGAGAAAATTACGAAACATTTTGGACCGGAATTGGACCAGATGGAGGAAGAGATTTGATTATAATCGAAAAGTTGACAGGAAATCTTTCCAAAAGTGAAAGAAAGTGGCTTGTAAGTTGCAAACACACAGCAAATGCTGGTAAAAATGGAAGGTCTGTTGGAATAAATGAATTAGGGAATCCAGTTGCAGACTGTCAAGCAATTAAAGCTGAAGGTTACATTTTAGTATGTTCTACGTATCCATCTTCATCAGTCGTTAATCGATTAGAAGAAATAAAAAGTAATCATAATATAATTACTAAAATTTGGGACGGAGTTGAAATTGAGAAAAGATTATTGAATCCTAATACGTTTGGACTAATACATACATTTTTCCCAAAAAGTTCAAAAGAATATAAATGGAAAATTTACAATGAATATTCACCCTCATTTTGGTCGGCAGGTTATAAAGATTACTTCTTTTATTTAAGTTCAAGAGACGCTAATATTTATCCTAATCTAAAAGGAATTGAAACTATAATTAGCCTGTTAGAGAGAATAAATATTAATAAAGATAAAGGTCAAGATTATTATGAAGAGCATTTACTTAGACCAAGGTCTATATACTTTGATGATAAACATAGTACTCATATGGTTTACTTAGATTATCTAATGCCAAGAAATACAAATAAAGATTCTATAATCAGACCTAGTACTATAAGAGAGATGTTATTGGAAAAGTTTACTGGAGAAGACCACAAATATGTAAATGTTCCAGATTTAGACATTAAGTATGTTGAAACAAGTTTTGCTAGTGACCATTTTCATCCTGACCACAAAAAACACTACGAAAGTTATATTCCGAATTTTAAAAGTGGAAGTCCAAGAGGGAATTTATATTTCGGGTATGAATTTTAAAAATCTACGGCTAACACCGTATATAATTTATTGCTAGTAATAGCCTACTTACGAAAATCCTCGCGGATTTTCTATTCGGTTTTTATTTGCTAAATTTAGTGCTTAAACCGCGCAACAAACCATATACAAACACGTTAGGCACAATCTTTACGAAGTGCCTTGAAATAATCTATTTTTTCATTATACATTTTTAAGTCATTAGGGTATTTTTGTATGTGCCCGCAAACCCAATTAAGGTGCTTTATCCAACTATCATATATTTGTTTCTTTTGGTCTGTTGTTAAATCAGTAGCTTCTATTGCTCCATTGTTTTTATAACACCAATTTCCACCTGCTGGTCTAACTTCTAATTCATCATTAGTTCCGTAAATTGGGCTTGCAAACCAACCACCACCATATAATTTAGGGTTATAAGTTTCTGCTAACCAGTATCTGCCATCATACCAAACCAAGCCAGTGCCTAACAATTTGTATAATTCATTGCTAGTTTCTTTCGTATCTGTAATTTTTGTGCCCATATCTAAGTTTTGTTTATAAAGTTTGTCGCTAATTCCACGCAACGAAATCATACAGTTTTCGTTGTACACAATATAAGAATAACCTGAAAATTAAAGAAAAACTATGCTAAAAGACCGATTAGAACTTTACAAGAACTTAGAACAAAAAAGGAATTCTAAATTATTAGTATATGTTACGAGTGACAGACCAAATTTAGGAACACAAATTGCATCTGATATTTTAAGCCCATTTACGGAACATTTAGATAAAATTGGAGATGTTGATAAAATAACTCTTTTACTTTACACAAGAGGCGGAAATACTTTAACAGCGTGGACTTTAGTGAATTTAATTAGAAATTTTTGCGATGATTTTGAAGTTATAATACCTTTTAATTGCCATAGTGCAGGTACATTAATATCATTAGGTGCTAATAGAATAGTAATGACAAAACAAGCTACATTGGGACCTATTGACCCAAGTGTGAACGGACCTTTAAATCCAGCGATTCCAGGAACAAATAATCCTAATGCTAGAGTTCCTGTAAGTGTTGAATTTGTAGATTCATATTTACAAATGGCAAAAAGTGAATTAGGTATTAACGACCAAAAAGGTCTATCTGATATATTAATTGATTTAACAAAACATATTCATCCACTAACATTGGGTCAAGTTTATAAATCTAAAACTCAAATTAAGATGTTAGCAAAGAAGCTTCTTGCAAACCACGAAATTGACCAAGAACACGAAGATGATGTAATTAAATTTCTTTGTTCGGAATCAGGTTCACACGATTATACAATGCACAGGAAAGAAGCTAAAAATCTTGGACTGAATATAGAAAAGCCGAATATGGAATTATATACTTGTATTAAAGCAATATATGACGACATAGAGAAAGAACTTGAATTAAGAACACCTTTCGAGCCAAATGTACTTTTAGGAAATCAAAATCAGTCGGCATATCAATTAAGAAGAGCGATTATTGAAAGTGTTGAATATGGATGCGATGTTTTTGTAAGTGAAGGTACGCTTAACAGACAAGTTATACAGCAACCAAATCAACAACAACAGACAACAATTCAAGACAATAGAACGTTTGAAGGTTGGAGACAAGAAAAATTAAATTAAATTTATATATTTGTAACAATGGAAACAGGAACAAAAAATACAGGTTATACAGCTACGTCAGCAATTTTTGATACAACTGCTATCGAAAGTCCTTTTTATGAAACATCTTCAATAAAAGGAACTTTAATAGATGAAATGAAAAATAATCTATTGATTGTAGACGAACCAATTATCGTGAAAACCGAGGTTATTAATAATGAAATTACAGAAAAAACAGAATAATACTGTGTACAACATTGTATATAAATCAGTGGCGTTGTACGTCTATTTAACCACTTTTAGCTGTTTAATTTAGTTTAAGTGTGTTGGCAATCTTACAGCTATTAATCGCCACCGCTTCATATACTTTGCCGTTGTACACAAGCCCAGAACAGAAATTCTGAACCTAAAAAATTGAACCCAAAACAATAAATTGGAATACTATTTGTTTCCTATTTAAGAAACTTTCGTATATTTGCAAAAAGGAATAAC